>JABHKC010000039.1 GCA_018692315.1 Bacteroidota bacterium
AAAAATGCCATTAAAATTTCAAAAATTTAGCAAGGATTTTCATTTCTGATCAGATTTAGATTTTTTTTAGATTTTTTTGTAATTTCGAGTCAAACTAAATTTGTAACATTTGAGAAAAGTGGTGTTTTCTTAGTGGCACTAATTATAGGATGAAAGTTATTTTCCAGCACCTCAAAAAAAGATTTAGCCTAAATGAAATCAATTGTAATCATTTTTCCTTTACTATTTAATACCATATCAATTTTTGTCCAAGCAGGAAACTAATTTTGGGAAGATAATTTTAATGATGAATATTACGGCTTAAAATGCCTTCAATTTTTCAACAATTTCTGAAAAACTCAAAAAGCAGGACCTCATATTCTCAATATCGAAATTCTTAGAAAAATCTTCAATATCGTTTCCAAATTTAATAAGTACATTAAGTTGGTGATCGTTGCCAAGGCTTAATACTTTTTTACCAAAATCTTTAATATTTCTGGTAGGCAATTTCACTCTTATTTCTTCCCATTCAGGAATAAATTCACTTTCAATTTCAGCAATTATTTCTGGCAACTTTTCAGCTATCTGAGGTGGAATTTCCAAAGTATCATCAGTTTCAGCCTGAATATTTTCTTCCACAAGCTCATATTCAATAAATTGTGCCATCTTCTCGAACAATTCGTTCATTTGAATTGGTTTTCTAAGAAAATCGTCAAATCCGGCTTTGGTAATCATATCAATGTCCTGAGTAAGAACCGAAGCTGTAATTGCAATTACTGGAATATTCTTTAATGTATCGTCGGATTTTAGAATTTTTATAGCCTCAAAACCATCCATTACCGGCATTTTTATATCCATTAAAATTATGTCCGGCATATTTGCTCTGGTGCTGTCAATAGCTGTTTTACCATCCACAGCTTCAAATAGTTGTGCATCTGCATTCGACAACATTTCGTTAAGCAATTTTCGGTTGGTTTCGGTATCGTCTGCAATCAGGATATTTTTGTTTTCGAATTTTATACTAGCAAAATTCATTATACTTTTTTCCAAACTACCTTGATTATCAGAAGATTCGACCGACACATTACGCAGAATAAAACTAAAAGTACTTCCCTCTTGATTGATGCTTGAAACAGAAATTCTACCATTCATCATTTCAACAAAACGTTTGGTAATTGAAAGTCCTAATCCTGTTCCGCCATATTTGCGTGTGCTTTGTCCTTCAACTTGTTTGAAAGCTTCAAAAATTTTATTTTGCTGATCGGGTGGAATTCCAATTCCTGTATCTTCAACAGCAATTTTCAGGTCGATAGTGTTACCATTTTCATTGTCATAATTCTGATTTTCAACCTTATCAGCAATAATTTTTATATGACCATTCTCGGTAAATTTCACTGCATTACCGATTAAATTTAATAAAATCTGACGGGTTCTTACTTCGTCGAGAGAAACAAAAGTTGGCAATTTTTTATCAAGCTCAATAAAAAAATCTAATCCTTTTTCATTCAATTTTATTGAAAAAATATTTCTTACATCGTTGAAGAGCGAACTCAAATTTACTGCTTCGAATTTTAATTCCAATTTACCGGCTTCAATTTTTGAAAGGTCAAGGATATCGTTAATCAAAGTGATAAGGGTTTTCCCTGATGATTTTATTGAATTTAAGTAAACCCGCAATTTTTCATCCTTAATGTGAAAATCCAAAAGGTCGGTAAAACCAATTACTGCATTCATTGGTGTCCGAATTTCGTGGCTCATATTTGCAAGAAATTCGCTTTTACTCTTCGCTGCTTGTTCTGCAGCATTTTTTTCAATTTTTAGGATTTCGGCTTTTTTCCTTTCGGTAATATCTTCGATAACTCCCTCGAAATAAAGAAGTTTCCCTTCCTCATCGAAAACCGGATGCTCACTCAACGAGAGATTAATTAATTCATTATTATTTTTGTTTCCTATGGTTTCAATTGATTTTAGCTCTCCTTTGTCTTCTAATATTTTAGCTATTTCGCTGTGAAATTTTGCATCAATATATGATTTTTTTCCAATCTTGTTCATTTCTGTCATGCAAAATTCTGGTTCATCGTAGCCAAATATTTGTGCAAATGCCTGATTAACAATCATTAATTCTCCTTCAGCATTGGTTTGATAAATTCCTTCAGAGGCATTATCGAAAATACTTTTATACTTTTTCTCCGATTTTTTTCTCTCATCAATTTCATCGCCCAATTGTTCGTTCACTTGCTTGATATTAAGCATAATATCGTAAGTTCGCAGGCTTGCAACTACTATCGTAAATATTTTATCAGCAGTAAGTTCCGTTTTTGTTTTATAATCGTTTATGTCGTAATCGACTATCACTTTTTTCTCGGGAGCTTCGCCGGGTTGGCCTGTCCGTAGCACAATCCGAACATAATCGTTCTCAATTTCTTTGCGAATATATTTAACCAAATTTAGTCCGGCCTGACTGGTTTCCATAACAACATCGAGCAAAATCAAGGCTATATCTTTGTGCTTGGCTAACAACTCTTTTGCTTCTTGTGCAGAATAAGCATCAAGAATTACAAGTTTTTTATTATTAAAAACAAAATCATCAAGTGTCAATTTCGTTACAGCATGAACTCCTTCATCGTCATCAACAATTAGAATCTTCCAATATTTCGATTTCGTATCAAGAGTTCCCAAAGGAATTTCAGTTGCTTCAATGTCATCGGAAATTTCCGGTTCTTCTTCAAAACTCAAATCATCTTCTTGATTTTCTCCATCGAACAAATCATCGGAGGCATCCGATTCAAAACTTAATTCCTCATTTTCTTCTGAATTATCACTATATATATTTTCTATGTCGCCCATATTTCAATAAGTAGTTTTTTTCAATAATTTCAACAAATAACCAATTCTTCCATTTTTCAGCCTGCAAAATATTACTATTATTTCAATTAGAGAAATCTGATTTTTTAATCGTTTAAATACCTTTGATACAAAGAATAGTTTTCGTCATCAAAAACTGCAAATATTACTTTTTCAATCTTATCGCTGTTCTTGAGAAAATTTTTAACAGTTGAAATAGCAAGCTGTGCAGCTTTTTCTTTAGGAAATTTGTAAACTCCGGTGCTGATATTCGGAAATGCAATTGTCGAGATTTCGTTTTCTTCTGCAATAGCAAGACTGTTTTTATAGCAGTTTGCCAATTGTTCTGTTTCATTGTTTTTCCCACCATACCAAACAGGTCCAACTGTATGAACAACGAATTTTGCCGGAATATTATATCCTTTAGTTAGTTTTGCTTCGCCCGTATGACAGCCATTTAAAGTTTTACATTCATCTAAAAGTTCTTTTCCTGCTGCTCGGTGAATTGCACCATCCACTCCCCCACCGCCCAAAAGCGATGTATTTGCAGCATTCACAATAGCATCAACTTTAAGTTTTGTTATATCTCCTCCAAAAAGTTCAATTTTTTTCATAAACTTAATTTTAAAATCTTCTACTCAAAACAATTTCATAATTCTAACAAAAATAAAGCAAATTTTTTTGCATTGATTTATTAAATTCCAAGCAACAAATCAGTGTATGATAATAAATTGTAATATGCTAAACTAAAACAAAATAAATAATCTAAACGCAAAGGTCGCTATGTAAATAGCAATGTTTCGCAAAGAAAACATATTCAATAACTTAGCGTTTTTTGCGATTAAAATAAATTCCACAACAATCCTAAATTCAACAATTTAAACACACTGAATAGTTACAATTCCGAATATTAGAAATATGCAATTTTCAAAATCACAAATTAGAAAAAAAACATAAATTTGCCAAAAATCAATAATTTGAAATTGTTAGAATACATAAATTTTTGGGACACAAAACTATTTCTTGTCTTAAATAGTTTTCATTCGCCTTTGTGGGATGATATAATGTGGTGGATTAGTGCTACATACACTTGGATTCCTTTATACTTATTTGTTTTGTTTTTTATCTTTAAAGAAAAAAAATGGAAAGGATTCTTTACACTATTTGCTTTGATTTTGATGATAGTTTTGGCAGATCAAATATCGGTTCATCTTTTCAAAGAAGTTTTCGAACGCTTGCGTCCGTGTCATAATCCTGATATTTCGGAAATAGTACATATCGTAAAAAACAAATGTGGTGGGAAATATGGTTTTGTTTCTTCTCATGCAGCAAACACATTTTCGTTTGCTTTATTCTCAGCTATTTTTTTTCGTAAACTTTATTATACTATTCTAATAATAGCCTGGGCATCAATAGTTTCGTACAGTAGAATTTATCTTGGAGTTCATTATCCGGGCGATGTTGTTGGTGGTGCAATCCTTGGTTTACTTTTAGGTTTTTTAGTCTTTTACATTTATAACTTTTTTGAAAGAAAATGGATAAATCAATTGAGTATTGAAAATTGAGTATTGTAAGTGTATTTTTGTAAATTTCAGTTTTATAACAAATTTTTGACAGTGAATTATTTAGAAAAATTAAATACAAATCAAAGAGAGGCGGTAGTAAATTATGAAGGTGCTTCCTTGATAATTGCTGGAGCAGGCTCCGGAAAAACACGAGTACTTACCTACCGAATTGTACATTTATTGAATAAAGGAGTACCGCCTTCAGCAATATTGGCACTGACTTTTACCAACAAAGCAGCCAAAGAAATGAAAGAAAGAATTGCTTCGGTGGTAGGAAATGATGTTGCGAGATATTTATGGATGGGGACTTTTCATTCCAAATTTGCAAGTATTTTACGTCAGGAAGCCGAGAAATTGAATTACCCAACCAATTTTTCGATTTACGATACTCTTGATTCGAAAAATCTTTTGAAAACAATTATCGAAGATTTAAGTTTAGACAATCAGCTTTATAAGCCGGCTGAGATTCTAGGGCGTATTTCGAAAGCCAAAAACAATATGTTGTCTCCCCATGAATATGAGCAAAACGAACAAATAATTTCGTACGACAAAATGAGACGACAAAATGAAAACTACAGAATTTACCATGTATATACTGACAGATGCAAAAAAGCCGGTGCAATGGATTTCGATGATTTGTTGATGAATACCATATTTCTTTTTAGAGATTTCCCGGAGACTTTAAAAAAATATCAAAACCTCTTCAAATATATTTTGGTTGACGAATATCAAGACACAAATTTCACACAATATTTAATAGTTAAAAAGCTTGCCGAATTGCACAATAATATTTGTGTGGTTGGCGACGATGCACAAAGCATTTATTCGTTTCGAGGAGCAAAAATCGAAAATATTTTAAATTTCAAAAAGAATTATCCCGAACATCAGGTTTTTAAGCTTGAACAAAACTATAGATCGACACAAACTATTGTAAATGCAGCAAATAGTTTAATAAAAAGAAATAGAAGACAAATCCCAAAAAGTGTATTTTCGAAAAATCAGATTGGAGGAAAAATTAAAATTTATAACTCATTGACCGATAAAGACGAAGGGCGATTTGTTTCAAATTCTATCGCCGACACAAAACTTTCAACATATTTTGATTACAGAGACTATGCAATTCTGTACCGTACAAATGCTCAGTCAAGAATTTTTGAAGAAGCTCTTCGGCGATTGAATATTCCTTACAAAATTTATGGAGGTCTGTCTTTTTATCAACGAAAAGAGATTAAAGATATGATTTCATATTTTCGTTTTGTGATAAATCCTCTTGATGTAGAAGCATTTAAACGAATAATAAACTATCCTTCACGAAAAATAGGAAAAACTACAGTCGATAAAATCGAAAAATATTCAATTAATCACAATATCTCAATCTGGGCTTTACTACAAAAAATAGATGAGCACGATTTAAAAATAAACAAAAATACACAGAATAAAATTCTTCTTTTTGTCGAGTTGATTAAGGATTTTGTCGAGTTTTCAAAAGAGAATGATGCCTACATTACTGCTGAATATATAATGAAAAAAAGCAATATTATTGGCGAAGTAAAAGGAGATAATACTCTTATTGAAAGTATGGGCAGATTGCAAAATATTGAAGAATTAGTAAATAGTATTCAAGATTTTGTGGCAAACAATCAAGACGAAAATCAAGTAATTAAATTGGAAGATTACATTCAAAATGTTTCACTGCTCACCAATACCGACAAAGAAAAAGAAGAGGATTTCGACAAAGTTAGCTTAATGACCATCCATTCTGCAAAAGGTTTGGAGTTTAAAAATGTTTATGTTGTAGGACTCGAAGAAAACCTTTTCCCATCGTCGATGATGATAGAATCGGAAAAAGATATTGAAGAAGAAAGAAGGCTTTTTTATGTAGCTATAACTCGTGCCGAACAAAATTTGACTATTTCATACGCAAAATCACGATATAAATGGGGGAAAGTTGTAGATTCTAACAAAAGCAGATTTATAGATGAAATAGATTCTCAATTTGTTGAAAGTAACAAACAGCATTCTGCAAAATCAAATGCAGGCAATTGGGAAAATAAATTTAACTCATTTGCATCATCGTCAAAAACGAATTTTAGGGAACGAACTTCTGAAAAACCAACTTATACGAAAAGTACCCCGTCATTCGGCTCAAATAAAAATTACACAAAAATTGACAGTAGTCCCAACATAAGCCAAGCCTCAGCAAACAATGATAATAAATTTCAAATTGGGATGACAGTAGAACACGATCGTTTTGGTAAAGGCAAAGTAATAAACATTGAAGGAAACCCGCCAAACACCAAAGTAATCGTATATTTTCCATCGGAAGGAAACAAAACTCTTTTGTTGAAATTTGCTAAATTGAAAGTTGTTGGTTGAAACAAAACAGAAAAACTACATCCAATAATTCTGCCCTACTATTTTGAAAATAGAATTTATTCTATTTCGAATCCGATTTTTCTGTATCAAAATACCTATCATTCAAAACTTTAATAACTGTATCGGTAATATCCAGTGATTGGTTAGCAAGCAAAATGTTCCCGCCAAGGACATGATTTAAAATGAATTGATAATTGAAATCTTCATTATACTCTTCAAGATAGTTTGAAACAGTATCGAGCAATTGTAAATTCATTTTGGCTTGCTCATTTAAAAATCTATTTGATAAATCTTCTTGCAAAATTTGCAATTCTTCTTGCTGTTTTTGCAATTCAATCCTTTGATTTTCTTCGCTGGCAGCAGTCAAAAAACCTCTTCGTTGTGCTTTATTTTGAAACTCAATATATTTTCCTTCAAAATCGCGCATCTTATTTTGAAAATCGTTTTCAAATGAAATTTTTCGCTCAACTAATTTATCCTGAAGTTCAAGCGCAAACTTATAATTCATAAGCAAAGAATCGGTATTTACAAAAACAATTGATGCAGCTCTTTCTTGCATATTATTGTCAACTATCATTTTAGGAGTAGCTTTCATTTCCACATTTTCAGTTTTTTCACTGAAATGAAAGACATAAAGGACAATAACCGCAACTAACAATACTACATTTAAAACAACAGATAGATTTTTCATAAATTATTTTTTTAATTGTTCGTTCAACCATTTATTAATTATACTTAGCACATTTTCCGAAAATGTTTCTTCAATTTTTGAATACTCTGAAGGAGCACCAGTTTCAGCAGTTTGAAACAGATGATTTAAACCAGGCATTTCCAAAATTTTATAGTTTGAATTTCCGCCAATTTTCAACGCTTTTTCAATTGCTTGAAGGTTGGTTTTTGCATCAACCTGTAAATCCTTACTTCCATTTATTGCCAAAACCGGACAGCGAGTTTTTTGCAAATATTCTTGTGGATCGAGCTTCAAAAAATACACAAACCAGGGTGAAAGTATCTGTCTGATAGTCAATTCAATTTGGTCTGACGAAAGTCCGTTTTTTCTTTTTTCAGAATCGTCCATTCCATGCGAATAACTCAAATATATTTTCCTTATTTTTTTTGCTGCCTTTTCATAATCCAAATCGTTTGAAACAACAGCATATATCTTTTTTGAAATTTTCACCGACTTTCTAATTTCTTTTTCACTTTCTCCACCGATCCGTTTTATTTCTTCTGTCTGCTTAAGCAAAATATCTTTGCCGACAATTCCGGGGGCTGCAAGCAAAACTACACCGGCCAAATTTTCATTTTTTGCAGCAATCATAGAAGCAATCATTCCACCTTCGCTATGGCCAATTAATACAATTTTTCCTGCATCTATTTTTTTATGATTTTGAAGAAATTTTATTGCAGCTTTTGTGTCGCTGGCAAAGTTTTCGGTTGTTGCAGTGGCAAAATCTCCTGTCGATTCGCCAAAACCTCGGTCGTCGTACCGAAGCACGGCAAATCCATTTCTCGTAAGATAATCTGCAATCACTAAAAATGGTTTATGTCCAAGAATTTCTTCATCGCGATTTTGAGCTCCGGAACCCGAAATTAAAATTATAGCAGGAAATTTCATGCCTCTGTCGGGGAAAGTTAAAGTTCCGGCAAGAGTAAGGTCTGCATCCTTATTCTTAAAAAAAACTTCATTTTCAATATATGGAAATGGAGGTTTAGGTTCCTGAGGTCTCTTAATTGCAGGCAAAGAATCTACCTTCTGAAAATTTAAAGGCAATGCAGAAAAACCTTGATACCAAGTTCCTTCAAGCTTGTCAAAATCTTCATTAATTCGACCAAGGTATTTTGAATAAATCGATTTTAGTTTTAGTACTAAGGTGTCATTTTTCAATTCAATGAAATTTACTTCAATATCTTTAGCCCCTTGGTCAGGACTATCAAGTGATGCAATTAAAGAATCAGACTTGTTCAAAGAAACTTTTAAAACCAAGCGCAGCTCTGTTCCTCCAACATCCAAAGAGCCAAGCCAATTGCCAACAATGGACTGAGAATACGCATTTCTATTATTACAAACTAAAGAAGAAATAATTAAAAATGAAAAAATTAGCCTTTTCATCAAAATATATTTAAAATTAAAAAATCAGCTTCTGGAAAATCAACCAAATATTTCCAAAAAAATTATAAAAATGGTTTAATTAGAATTTTACCATCAGACATTTTCGACATATATTGTAATAGTCCTCGAACGATACCATCAAGTTTTATAGCTTTTTGAATTTTCGTTTCTATCTGTTTTTCAATTATTTTGTTTTGAAGTTGAAGAGAGATTTTTTCGAAATCATCAGCTGATTGATTTTCTATAAAATCGTTCAGATTGAAACCAATTATAGATTTATTGTGAAAGATTGTTTGCAAAACATCAATTCCTCCAATATTGTCGCCCGATAGTCCTCCGTAAACTACCACTTGCGAATTTTCTGGCATCAAATTAAGAATATTCCCGGTTGTTTCGCCTCCCACTGCTTCAAATACAGTTGTGGGATTCAGTTTTTCGCACAATTCAGCAAATTCAATATTAAATTTTTCATCAAGGAGATTCAAAACATATTTTGCACCGGCATTCTTCAGTTCTTCTACATGAGCATCTTTCCTTACAATATTGATAAGATCCATAGATTCTTGCATAGCAAACTTTTGAACGATTTGCCCAATTTGTCCGGCGGCAGCAGTCTGCACTATTGCTTTGCTTCCTCGTGCTTTTGCAAGTTCGAAAAGGGCAAATGCAGTGAAAGGATTTATAGATAAACATGCAGCCTGGTCCATATCAATTTCTTCGACCAGTGGTATGCAGTTTTTTGCACTTGTTAAAAAATATTCAGCCCAAGTCCCATTCTCATTTCCTTGCGAGAAACAACTAACATTTTTGCCCAAAAGTATTGATGCTTCGGGAGAATCGCCTGTTGATACTATTTTTCCGCTGCACTCGAAACCCATTACTTTTGGAAGTGTTTTTTTTACATTATACATTCCCCGCATAAAAGCAATATCTGAAGGATTGCATGGACTAGCCTCAACTTTCACTAAAACCTGATCGCCCATAGGTTGTGGAATTTCGATTTCAGCTATTTCAAGATTTTTTAAAACTTTTATCAAATTCGTGTGATATTCTTTCAAGACTATCGCTCGCATTTTATTTGAAGAATTTTGGTTTTTCATTTATTGAAAATTTTTGTAATTTATTTATTCGAAATAAAATAGAATATTGCAATTTGGAATTAGGTATCAAAATATTTTCCAATTTCAATCAAAATTTATATGAAAATCCTATACTCAAAACTTCCTTAAATTGAATACTTTTTGTAGTAGAGATTTTCACTCCATCAGTATCATAAACCGGAACTTCAATATCGTCATCATAAATCAAATGCGTTGAAATTGTGGTATTCATATGAGAATTTATTTTCAGTCCAATGTTTAGTTCCCAGTTTACATCAATATTTTGTGGACTTTCCAGAAAATTTGAAAAGAAATCAAGCTTATTTTCCACTAATATGTCTTTTGTTAAATCAAATTTGAAATGCGATTTTATGTAAGCTCCCATTTCATCCTTTCTGTTTTTACCATCATCTATACCGTATTTCGTTGGATCAACCACAACTGTATCTCTTACATAAATAGTTTTTGATGTGAGTGGAGAAAATAGAATTGAAAGATTTTCATTAGGTTTAAAGTCCATTCCGAGAGCTAGAACAATGTTTGCTGGAGCAAAGAAATCTGAAACTGCTACAGAATCGTTAGGATATTCATATCCTTTCACTGCTTGAGTTTTCAGGTTGAATAACGCACTGTAGTACCAATTTTTAGCTGCGCTATATCCATATTTTGAATTTATTTCGATAACATCTTCATTTTTTCGAAAATCATTTTCTTCCCCAGACTTTAATAAACCATATTTTGCATCAATAGTATTTTCCCATTTCATTTTATCATTTGTAAAATTTGCAAACAAACTAAAGATTGTAAGTGTGGATACTGAATTTTCACCACCTGCAGCCCAATCTTTCTGATAGCCTTGTGAAAAATTAAAACTCCCAATTCCTCCAAATTTCCAATGTTTGATAGTATCCTGTTGATTAACATTTATGCTATCGTTTTCGCTTGCTACTAACTGAAAAGCGGCTGATACAATTATCGCTAATACCAAAATTATTTTCTTCATAAACAACTTATTAAAAAATTTGCAAAATTATCTATGACAAAACAATTGTGCAAATTTATTGGAAAGTATTTTTGAAAATTGATGATTAGCTATTTTTGATTGACAATTGGCAATTTATTACTGATGATTGAGCTTAACTTTATTATTTTGCAACTCCAAAATTAATGAACAAAATAAATTACTTCTAAATTACAATATCAAGAAACTGGACAAAATACAGAACAGTTTGTAAAACATTTAAATGGAAAAGTACTATTACTCTGTCAAAATTCATTGATATTTTAGGAGGAAAATCTTGAATCTCTTTATTGTATGAGTAAAGGCTCTATTTTAAGAAAAAATCCTCTTTGCTTGCCTGTTCAGAATAAGGCAAAAAAATCAATATGCTATTTGCAACCAAACAAAATCTAAAAAAGTCTTGGTATATAATGTTGAACATAAACTAAAATGATGAAAAATAAATATTTACTTATGGTAGTGGCCATTTTGGGAGTAATTACCCTTAATGCTCAAATTTTTATTAGTGGACAATTAATTGAAAATAATGGTAGTGGAATTGGAATTCCGAGTCAAACCATTTCTATACAAACACAAGGATTAGTTTTAGGAACTGCTGTAACGAACAATTCAGGAATGTTCTATTTCGCTGATTCTTCATTTTCTTGTTCTATGCTAACAGATATTACATTTTCAGCTATAGACTGCAATGGCCAAACTATGAGTTGGACATTTCCTTGTAATATGAACCTTCAAGTAATTTTAAGCATGTGTGGAGGAGCACTAACAAGCTGTAATGCTGATTTTACATATTCAACAAACCCTGCCTCCGGAACGGATGTTACATTTATTTCTAATTCTACCGCTACCGGAAATATTGTTTCCTGGTTTTGGGATTTTGGTGATGGAACCACAGCATCAGGACCTCAACAAATTCATACTTTTGCTGCACCCGGACAATATAATACATGCTTAACTATCTTTACTTCTGATAGTTGCACAAGTACAATGTGCCAAACTGTGTATATTGATTCAATCATTAATTACAATTGCGATGCCTATTTCGTTTATAGTAGTGCAGGAACAAATTATGACTTACAATTCATGGATGTTTCATGGCCAGTTCCTTCAATCTGGGTTTGGAATTTCGATGATGGAACCACTTCTAATATTCCAAATCCTCAACATACGTTTCCCGGCCCCGGGAGCTATAATGTTTGCTTAACAACTTATTCTTCAGCAGGTTGTACCGATACATATTGCGAAACTTTAATTATTGACAGCGTTTTGCTACCAAATTGCGAAGCTATGTTTACTTATTATGTTGATACGGCTTCCGGAATGTCAAATTTCTATCAGTTTTTTGATCAATCAAACTCACTTGGAACAATTACAAGTTGGTATTGGGATTTTGGTGATGGCAGTTCTTCGTTCGTTCAAAATCCAACACATTCCTTTTTGAATGGAACATATGTGGTTACGCTTACAATTATGACAGCTAATGGCGGTTGTTCGGCAACTTATCAGGAAATTATTATTGTAGGAGGATCTGTTCAAACATTCCAAATTTCCGGAATCGTAAGTTTAGATTCTGTCCCATTAAGTTCTGGAATTGCAATGTTGTTTGGAGGCGGTCAAATGTACACTACAACGATTAGTCAGGGCTATTACATTTTTAACGGATTAGATTCAAACTCATATATTGTTTATGCAATTCCAGATTTTCAGCTATATCCTAATGTTGTCCCAACTTATTTCGGTAATTCAATGTATTGGGCTTCTGCAAGTGAAATTTTTCTAAATGCAGATTTTAATTTTGCTGATATTCAAATGAATAGCTATAATACAACCCTTATGGGACCAGGTTCGATAACAGGCATGCTTTATTTCAATAATACAAAAGCAAGTTCCGAAAAGTATATAAGAAAACTAACAGAAAGCGTTGAAGATATTTCAATTTTGCTTATGAACACAAATGATGAATTACTTTTTCATATTACTACCGATGCTTCTGGACATTTCCTATTCAATAATCTACCGTATGGTACATATAAGCTCTACGTTGAGCTAACCGGATACGAAACATTTCCAGGAATATTCACTATTAATGAAGAAAGCTTCACAATAGAAGATATCGAAATTATAATTAATGGAAATTCAATAACATTCACAACCGGAATTGAAGAAAATAATCTGAACACTTTTGGAGAAATTAATTTATATCCAAACCCTGTAAAAGATATTTTGAATGTAACATTCACCTCAAACCTTCAAACAGATATGCAAATGAACATTTTTAATGCAATCGGACAAAGTGTATATTCAAAGCAAATTTACAAGAAATCGAAAACCGAAAACTATCAAGTTGATGTAAGCAATTGGAATGATGGCGTATATTTTATTCGATTATCCGATGAAAAAGAAAATACAAATCTGAAAAGATTTATCAAATAGTTTAGAATTTTAGAGTAGGAAAAAGGCTGGCATTTTGCCGGTCTTTTTTCATTTAGTTTAATTATTCTTGCCAAAACTAGCCCAGCAGATTTAAGTATCTTTTTTTTGGCAGTTAAGAAATTATTATTTTCTTTGCACGAAATAAGTGGAAAGATTTGATTGATTGCAACCACAGGAAAAAAATGCTAAAGCAATGACTCCTATCAATCAGTCAATATTTCCCGTTAATGTTAATTTAAATTTTATTAAAATGGGATATTTATTTACGTCAGAATCAGTATCGGAAGGACACCCTGATAAAATTTCAGACCAAATTTCAGATGCATTATTAGATGAGTTTTTAAAACAAGATCCGGAATCGAAGGTAGCTTGCGAAACATTAGTAACTACAGGTTTAGTGGTTTGTAGTGGCGAGGTCAAAACCAATGCCTGGGTAGATGTACAAAATACAGTACGAAAAGTAATTCAAGAAATTGGCTACAACAATGCCGATTATCAGTTTGAAGCAAAATCTTGCGGTGTTATGTCCACAATTCATGGCCAATCGCCAGATATAAATCAAGGTGTGAGCGAAGGTAAAGGTTTGTTTAAAGAACAAGGTGCCGGCGATCAGGGTATGATGTTCGGCTATGCCACCAAAGAAATGGACAACTTGATGCCTATGCCAATTGAACTTGCTCATATTTTTCTGCAAGAACTCGCCGAAATTCGCCGTGAAGGGAAAAAAATGAAATATTTGCGACCTGATTCAAAATCGCAGGTTACTGTAGAATATACCGACAATCATAAACCAACGCGAATTGACACTATCGTAATTTCTACATCGCACGACGATTTTGCAGAAGAAGAAGAAATGCTTAACAAAATTCGTGAAGATGTTATCAAAATTTTGATTCCAAGAGTAAAAAGAACATTGCCAAGAAGAATTAGCAATCTTTTTAACAAAGAATTTAAATTATTTGTTAATCCAACCGGCAAATTCGTTATTGGCGGACCACATGGCGACACAGGATTAACCGGCAGAAAAATTATTGTGGACACTTACGGAGGAAAGGGTGCTCATGGCGGAGGAGCCTTTTCGGGAAAAGATTCATCGAAAGTTGACCGTTCGGCTGCATATGCAACTCGACATATTGCAAAAAACATGGTTGCAGCAGGTGTTGCCGATCAAGTGTTGGTGCAGGTTGCATACGCAATTGGCGTTGCAGAACCTGTTGGTTTATACATCAATACCTACGGAACTTGCAAAGTTAAAGACGAAAATGGCAAAAAACTAAAAGACGGTATTATTGCCGAAAAAGTCAACAAAATTTTTGATATGAAGCCTAGTGCAATTATTGACAGATTTGGACTTAAAAACCCAATCTTCTTAAAAACTGCAACATATGGACATTTCGGAAGAGATATAAAAAATGAAGAAGTGGAATTTAATTCAAATGGCAAAAGTTTTAAAAAAGAAGTGGAATTTTTTGCTTGGGAAAAATTAGATTATATCGAAAAAATCAAAAAAGAATTTGGAATTTAGATTTTAAACTTCGAATTAATCTCACAATAAAGGACACCAAAATTTGCTGTCCTTTTTTTTATCTTAAAACTATTTAAAAAATGAAACTAATATTTGCAACCAATAATCAACATAAACTACAAGAGGTGAAAAAAGCCATAGGTTCAGAATTTGAAATAATAAGTCTGAAAGAACTTAATTTTTTCGATGAAATTCCTGAAACCCATGAAACAATTGAAGAAAATGCAAGAGAAAAATCTTTTTTCATTTACAATAAATTTAAAACAAATTGTTTTGCCGATGATACCGGTTTAGAAATTGAGGCACTTAACGGAAATCCTGGAGTATATTCGGCAAGATATGCCGGAGAAAATTGCACCTTCGATGATAATATGAACAAAGTTCTAAAAGAACTATCTGGAATAAAAAACCGTAATGCTTTTTTCAAAACAGTTGTTTCTCTAATAATTGATGGAAATGAAGTTCAGTTCCTCGGACTTGTAAAAGGCAAAATTCTTGAACATAAAACCGGTAAATCAGGCTTTGGATATGATCCAATTTTTCAACCGGATGGTTTTGCCATGTCTTTTGCAGAAATGCCCCTCAAACAAAAAAATCAAATTAGCCACAGAGGTTTGGCTGTTAAAAAACTTCCTGACTATCTAAAGAATTTCCAACTTCCTGTTTAAACTTACTCCAAAATAACAGAAATTCGCTTCTTCCCGTCCATCATAAACTTCATGTTTAAAAATACATTATATTTGTTTTATATTACATGAATTGAATTGTAAAGTTAAATTAGGTATGTTAAAATAAAATGCATGGTTTTGATTTGATATATAATAAAGATAAATATAATAGTCATTGTTGTTTTCTACTGCTATTATAAAATGATATCATAGAAAATTAAACACAAATATGTACTCATGAAAATAACAAAAATTGAGATTAAAAATTTCAGAAATCACAAAGAAACATCAATCAAACTGACTGAAAATACAGTTTTGATAGGAAAAAACAATACAGGAAAAACATCTTTTCTTGAAGCCATTAGATTTGCATTAGATAGAACAGGTAGAAAACGACCAACCGAAGATGATTTTTATACAACAGATACATTCAATCCACAAGCGATTAATCCATTAGAAATAAAACTTGAATTTAAAGAAACTAAAAAAGATAGATTTTCATCAAATATAATTGATGATTTTCAAGGAATTTGGCAATATGACACAGAGACAACAGAGAGCGAAGAACCTTTACGATACATAAAATTAGCATACTCCTGCAAATATAACTCTGAAAATAAGGAAACTGAAATTGATAGATATTTTGAAAACAATGAGGGAAATAAAATAGAAGATAATTTATTAAAAGTGTCTAAACAAAGACTGTCATATTTTCCATTTTTTTACCTTGATGCCCTCAGAGATATAAAAAAACAAATTAATTATAAATCATCTTTTTGGGGGGACCTAAAAAAAGACATTGAATATGACGAAGAAACACAAAATAAACTTCAAACTCAAATTGATAAAATAAACGAACTTTTATTATCACATACGGACATAAACGAATTAAAAAATGAATTAAATTTATTGCAAAAAAACATTAACCAATCAACAGGTGAATTATATTTGCAAGCGTTTTCAAAACGAAACTGGGAGCTTTTAGACCAATTAGACATATTTATTCGTAATTCGGAAACAAATCTTGGACTTCCAGTTTCAAAACACGGCTCAGGAACTCAAAACATTGCGACATTTCTTATTTTTAAAGCATATATAAATTTATTGCTACCTAAAATTGTAGAAAATAAAGAAGCATTTCCAATAATTGCTATTGAAGAACCCGAAGCCCATATACATCCACAAGCACAAAGAGAATTATTTGAAGAGATTAAAAAACTTAAAGGACAAAAAATAATTTCAACACATTCCCCATTTATCGCAGAACAAACAGATATTTACGATTATATATTATTGCGAAACCAAAACGGAATAGCAAAGGCACAAAAAATAGATGAATTTATAAAATATTTGCCTGATGGTTTACCTTCAATAGCTTACAAAAAAAATAAAACACTTGCAGACTACGAAGAGCATCTAATAAAAAGATATGCTCAATATAAACACCCCGAACTTTTCTTTTCTAACTTGTTCATTCTATGCGAAGGAGACAGTGAAAAATTGTTTTTGGAACAAATAATCACTTACCATAAAAATAAAACAATTGGACAACTTGGTATTTCTGTTATTAATTGTGATGGTAAAAATTATTCAGCATTTTTAAAACTTGCAAATATCCTGAAAATGAATTGGATAATCTTTTCAGATGGTGAATTAGATACAAAACAAGAAGTAAAAAACCAGATTAATAATTCAGGTTTTAACTTTGAAAATGAAGAATCAAATGTATTATTCATACCTGAAAATTTTGATTTTGAGAAATGTTATCTTGACTTTTACGGCACAGAAACAATTGAAAATTTTATAAAGTGGGCTTTCAAAGAAGACACTTTTGATAAATTTATAGAAAAATTCAAATCTAATTTATCTGAAACAGATAATATTGAGAATTATTCCAAAGAACTATTACTCAACAAATTTATAGATAAGATAGGTAAACCTCGTATTGCAGAAAAACTTGCAGAATATATCATTCAAGAAGAATTAGAAATTCCTGAAATCATTCGTTTATTAATTGAAAAAGCATACTGTAAAACAATATAAAAATGACAATATCAACTCTAAATAATCATCAAAAGCAAGCTGTCGAATACTCATCAGGTTCACTTATTGTTTTAGCCGGTCCCGGTTCAGGAAAAACAAAAGTACTAACTCATAAAATTGCACATATTTTAAATAACAGTTTTAATGAACGATTTAAAATACTTGCATTAACATTTACGAACAAAGCCGCTGACGAAATGAAGCAACGTGTAGAAAAATTAGTAAATGATACAAAAACAGTTTCAAGAGTTTTTGTCGGCACATTTCATAGTTTCGCATATAAAACATTAAAATCTTATGGTAGCTACATAGGTATCCCCTCTGATTTTATTATTTATGATAAAAAGGAAGATTTATATAAAATATTGTTTGATGGTATAATAAAATATATTCAAAAAGAACGAACAGGAGAAACCAAAGAAATAATTTTATCTGAAAAATATTACAATACAGCTCTACTTGAAAAAGACATAAGTAAAATATTCTATAAAATCGAAAAAATTAAAAATCAGATTTTTACAACAAACGATTTTTCAAATTCTTATTTATACTCGCCAGAAATTGGAATTATTTTAGAAATATACGAAAAAGAACTAAAAAAATACAAAGCTCTTGATTTCTCTGATTTGTTACTAAAAACAATACAATTATTCAGAGAAAAGCCTTTTTTAAAAAAAGACTATCAAAAAATATACAAACATATACTTGTAGATGAAGGACAAGATACAAACAAGGTTCAATTTGAATTACTAAAATTATTATGTAATGATACTTGTGATGAATTATTTATTGTAGCAGACGAAGACCAAGTAATTTATGAATGGAATGATGCACGCTTTGAGCATTTATTAAAACTTCAAAAAATGTATGATGCTGAAATTATCCAATTAAACGAAACATATAGATGTCCAACGCAAATAATTGATGCCGCAAATAATTTAATCAAAAATAATAAATCTCGTTTAAGTGGAAAACACCTGTTAAAAACCATTAAACAAAATGGAAAAAAAGCAATAGAAGTTAATCAATTTCAGACAAATGAAAACGAAATTGATTTCATACAAAACAAAATATTAGATATTAATGATTATAATTCGTGTGCAATAATATCAAGAAATAGAAAAATTCTTGAAAGCATTGAAGAAATATTTAATAAAAATAATATTCCTACTTATAGTCCTTCATTACAAGATAAATTTGTAAGTAGAGAAATAAATCTGTTAATGTATGCACTAAAATCAATTGTTAATGAAGATGATAAAATAGCAATATTTAACTTATGCCAATTTTATAGTTTTGATTATGATATGGTAAGTAACAATGATAATATTACATTATTGCAACAATTCATAGATGTTTTTGACAAGGATAAACCTTTAATCGAACTAATTAGTAATATTAGAAATGATAAGGATAATTTTTTCAAACATCTTGATAGTTATACACAAAAAATCAATATTAAAGAAGAAAGTAGTGTAAAAGAAGACACCGAAGCATTACGAAAATATTACAGAAAATTTAAACAATCAGTGGAAACTGAAAGTTTATCAAATTTTTTAAACTTTGTTACACTTTCAAGAAATAACAAAATCACAGAAAAAGGAATTGCATTATTGACAGGACATGCAGCCAAAGGATTAGAGTTTGATTATGTTTTTCTGGTAGCAATGAATGAAGGCATATTTCCGGATTTCAGAGCAAAAGGAAAGGCATTAGAAGAAGAGCGTAGAAATTGTTATGTTGCAATAACAAGAACTAAAAAGAAGCTTTTTTTAAGCTATACAAATTTGAAAAACACAAGAGAAGGATTTATTAATCATCAACCATCAAGATTTATTAAAGAAATGAAACTTGAGGAAATTATTTGAGTATTTTTCATTGCTATTTGAGGTTTATTGCTATATAGTGGTTCTAAGAAAACAGGCAATTTTTATAAAACAATTTATTTTTGATGATATTTCTATTTTCTTCATGCAGTAAATGCTTTTGTATTAGACAAATGAAAAAAATAGAAATATCGCAAAAAGAGATGTTT
>JABHKC010000040.1 GCA_018692315.1 Bacteroidota bacterium
AATTCATAAATATTTCTACTACAAGCCCAAACTGCACATCATCTTTGACCGTCCTCAATTTTTATTCCATCAAAATAGCTCGCTATTACTCAAAAATAAAAATCTGTGGTAGTTCAAATCTGACACACATTTTGAACTTTTGTTACGAAAATTTATGAATTATTCAGGCTAAACAGAAAACTGAAATTCTATATGAGATTTTCTGAATAATTAGTGGCAATTATCATTTTCGATACATTGAGCATCTACCACAGAAAGAGTTACCATATTCACAATTTCACGTACCGAACTTCCAATTTGTATTAGGTGAATTGGCTTTTTTATTCCAATCAAAATTGGCCCAATTGTTTGAACATCGCCAATTTCTTGCAAAGTTTTATATGTAATACTCCCAGAACTTGCATTTGGGAATATTAGAGTATTAACATCTTTGTTGTTAAATTTTGCAAAGGGAAATTTATTTTGTCGAAGCTTTTTATTTAGGGCAAAATTTGCTTGGATTTCACCATCAACAATTAGGTCGGGGTGTTCTTCATGCAGCATTTTAATAGCCTCGCGAATTCTTTGAGGGCTTCCTTCGCCTTCGGCTGAGCCAAAATTTGAATAAGAGACCATTGCAATCACTGGTTCTATGTTGAATTTTCGTACTTCTTCTGCGGTGAGCAATGTGATATCTTTAAACCTTTCTATAGAAGGTTGAATATTTACAGTTGTATCTGACATGAAAAATGGGCCTTTTTTTGTCATCAAAACGTACATTCCTGCGATGGTATTCACATTTTTTTTTGTTCCGATAATTTCACGGGCAGGGTTTATCGTATCAATAAATTTACTGGAAATACCTGACACAAAAGCATCAGCTTCACCGGTTTCAACCATCATTACACCAAAATAATGTCTGTCATACATTTTTTCAAATGCCTCGTCGTATGTTAGGCCTTTTCGTTGTCGTTTTTCGAATAAGAGTTCGGCATATCGTTTTCTTCTGCTTTTTTCGCTATGGCTACGCAAATCAATAATGTCCACTCCGAGAAGTTCTAAATTATTCTCTTTTATTGCCTTTTTAATATTTTCTAAATTGCCAAGTAATATGGGTTTTGCAATTCCTTCTTGCAGTACTACTTGGGCAGCTTTAAGCATTTTCAAATTGTTTGCTTCAGCAAAAACTACACGTTTTGGATTTTGTTTGGCTTTTTCAGTAATAGACCTAATCAACGCATTTTCATAACCTAAACGTTTTGAAAGTTGGTTTTTATAATCGTCCCAATCTTCGATAGGCTCTCGTGCAACACCTGATTCCATTGCTGCCTTTGCAACTGCTGGTGCAACTGCTGTAATTAGACGGTGGTCTAATGGTTTTGGAATAATATAATCTTTTCCGAAAACTATGTTGAAGGCTTTGTAGGCTGTGTTTACATCTTCCGGAACAGCTTCTTTTGCCAAATTTGATAAAGCATAAACTGCTGCTTTCTTCATTTCTTCATTTATTGCTGATGCACGAACATCTAATGCACCTCTAAAAATGAAAGGAAATCCCAAGACATTGTTTACCTGATTTGGATAATCTGACCTGCCTGTTGCAAATATCAAATCGTCGCGTGTTGCCATTGCATCGTCATACGAAATTTCAGGATCGGGATTTGCCATTGCAAATACTATTGGATCTTTTGCCATCGAAGCCAACATCTCTTTAGACAAAATGCCTGCAATTGAAAGTCCCAGAAATACATCCGCATCAACTATTGCTTCCTCCAAACTATCAATATCTCTTTCAGTAATGAACTGTTTTTTTATATAATTCAAATCGTCTCTTTTATTGTTGACGACTCCTTTGCTGTCGCATAAAACCACATTTTTTGGATTTACACCAAGCGAGATGTATAGTTTGGTGCAGGAAACTGCGGATGCTCCGGCTCCGCTCACTACAACTTTTACATCTTCAATATTTTTGTTTTGAAGTTCAAGAGCATTCAACAAACCGGCGGCAGAAATGATAGCTGTTCCATGCTGATCGTCGTGCATTACCGGAATATCTAATTCTTTTTTTAGTCGTTCCTCAATTTCAAAACATTCGGGGGCTTTGATATCTTCAAGATTTATACCACCAAAAGTTGGTGAAATTGCTTTTACAGTTTGCACAAATTTGTCAATATCTTTCTCATCAACTTCTATATCGAAAACATCAATGTCGGCAAATATTTTAAAAAGTAAGCCCTTTCCTTCCATAACAGGCTTACTGGCCTCTGGTCCAATATCGCCTAAACCTAATACTGCTGTTCCGTTCGATATTACTGCAACAAGATTTCCTTTGGTAGTATATTTATACACATCATTTGGATTTTTTTTGATTTCTAAGCACGGCTCGGCAACTCCAGGAGAATATGCAAGCGATAAATCGTGTTGCGTACTGTATTCTGTTGTCGGTTTAACTTCGATTTTACCAGGACGCCCTTTTGCATGATATTCAAGAGCTTTTGAACTTTTTATTTTAAACATTATAGTATTTTATTGACGTTTAATAATTCGACAAATCTATTAATATTAATTTTTTAAAAGAAAATACTGAAGTATTATTTCTGCTGATATTGTGCTGTATAGCAGGTTTTAATGGGTTATTTATATGAATTTTGTCATGAAAATTCTCATTTGCCGGAAGGACATATTTTATTTTTTTAAATTGACTTATTGAGATGAATGTAGTACTTGATAATATTACCTAAGAATTGATATAGTATTTTTAATTTCAGACAATTAGAAAACTTGTTTGGATTCGTTTTCTTATAACAATTAAAATTGAATCAAATTTTTTGTTTAGAAGAGAACATATTATTTTTTGTATTATATTTCGAGAAAATAAATGACAATTGATGAATAGAGAAAAAATAAAGATAAAACATAGTATTCTTTTTCCCGGATTGTTTTTACTTTTTATTTGGCTTGTCAAACTTAGTGAGTTTATTCTTAAAATAAGCTTTTCTGATTTTGGTATTTATCCACAAAAACTCAAAGGATTAATTGGAATAGTTGCCTCGCCTCTTATTCATGGTAGTTTTGAGCATTTGATTTCAAATTCAGTTCCACTGTTTTTGTTAAGTGTTGGACTTTTCTATTTTTATAGAAATGTTGCATGGAAAGTTTTTTTTCTAATTTATTTTATGACTGGGCTTTGGGTTTGGGTTGGTGCCAGAGAAGCCTATCATATTGGTGCCAGTGGCTTGGTCTATGGTTTAGCTTCATTTCTTTTCACAAGTGGATTATTGTTACGAAATCCCAGAATGACTGCTTTGTCTATGTTAGTTGCATTTTTATATGGCGGAATGATTTGGGGCATTTTCCCAATGGATAAAAAAATTTCGTGGGAGTCGCATATGTTTGGTCTTATTGCAGGTGTAGTATTGGCGTTTTACTATAAAAAGCAAGGACCGCAACGTAAAAAATTTGATTGGGAAGATGAGGAAGACGAAAGTGAAATTCAAATAGATAGTGAATCGACAAGCAAAAATTCTATTGAAATAAAATATCATTATAATGAAGAAAACAAAAATGATTAAGGATGCGAAAATTACGAAAAAGCAGTTTAAATAGGATTCATTTTTTAATACCAAATTTTAAGACATTATATTATAAATATGGAAGATACTCTACGCCATAAAGGACTAAGGAGAAGATTGATTGAAGAAATTGAAGCAAAAGGTATTTCAGATAAAAATGTGCTAAATGCCATGTATAAAGTGCCTCGGCATTTTTTTATGGAATCAGGATTGCAGAAATATTCATATAAAGATCAGGCATTTCCAATTGCAGCCGGTCAAACCATTTCTCAACCATATACTGTTGCTTTTCAAACACAATTGTTAAACATCAAAAATGGTGATAAAGTTCTTGAAATTGGAACAGGTTCCGGTTATCAAACTGCAATTTTGATGGAGCTTGGAGCAAAAGTTTATACTATAGAACGGCAATATGAATTATTCCTAAAAGTGAAAACATTTCTTTCAAACCTGGGATATAATCCACATCTGTTTTTTGGAGATGGCTTCAAAGGACAAGCAAATTACGGACCTTTTGATAAAATTCTGATTACAGCTGCTGCACCCTTTATTCCGGAAGATTTGAAAAATCAAATGGGAATCGGTGGAACTATGGTTCTGCCACTTGGCAAAAATTCGCAAGTGATGCAAAAAATAGAAAAAACAGGCGAAAATCAGTTTAGAACCAGCAATCATGGGTATTTTTCTTTTGTGCCTATGCTTGGGGGCACTGAGGGGAGGTAGTTTGTTTTGCTGCCTTCGACATGTTTAGCGGATGGACATAAATAAATATGTGGGTACAAATATTTGAATCCAATAACCGTAATCCCTTTCAATTAACCTAAGCTGGATAAACCAGAAAAAATTATCGCAAAGACGCAAAGTTTATGGAAATCTGTGAAACGAAACAATTCTTGCTTTGAGTCCGAAACTTGTTTTTAATATCGTAAAGAGTTTTATATCATAAAACTATGCGCCCTTGCGTCTTTGCGAGATTATGTTTTGAATATATTGTGTGAAATATCTTGACATAAAATACACGAATATTAGAAATAAGATACTAAACCAAAATTTCAAAAAAGTTTTTGCTATTAATGATTTTTACCGGTATGTCGGGATAATTCTCTGTAAATTTCTTAGGGATTCTTACTTTTTTGTCGGCATTCCATTTTATTTCGAATGAGCAGGTTTCGTTTTCTGTTTCTTCAATGAAATCAATTTCTTGTTGTTGGTGTGTTCGCCAGAAATAATAATTTGCTTTAATATCTTTATTCAAATTTAGTTTTATGCGCTCAGCAATTACAAAATTCTCCCACATTGCTCCCTTGTCTGTTCTGTCATCGAAAGGCAGGAAATTGTTTAAAATTGCATTTCGTATTCCTATGTCCCAAAAATATATTTTATTCTTATGTTTCAATTCTGTTCGTAAATTCCGATTAAAAGAACTTAACCTGAAAATGACAAAAGCTTGTTCAAGTAGTTGAATATAACTTGCAACAGTATCTTTTGAAATACCGAGCATATTTGAAATTTCGCTGTAAGAAACTTCGCTACCAATTTGTAAAGCTAAAGCCTTTAATAACTTTTGAATGATTTCCGGCTTTCTTATCCTTTGCCAGGTGAAAATGTCTTTGTATAAGTAGTTTGAAGATAAATTTGTTAATATTTGTTTGGCATTTTCGTGTTTCATCACAACTTCCGGATACATTCCGTAAACGATGCGATATTTTAGCGAGCTTTTCAGAAATAGGAAATCGTTATGATTTATTATCTCCGAAACAGAAATTGGAGTAAGCGTCAGTTCAAAGTTTCGTCCAGTGAGTGGTTCGTTAATTTCATTCGCCAAATCGAAGGAGGATGAACCGGTTACAACTACTTGTTTTTCAGGGAAATTGTCTATTATCAATTTTAGTGAAAGTCCAATATTTTTTATTCGTTGAGCTTCGTCAATAAATATTATTTTTTTCTTGGCAATGAGCAGTTCTATTTCAGCTAGATTAATGTTGGTGAGAGTTTCTATAACAGGAGGATCATCGCAGTTGAGAAACATTGTATCACTGTCATTTATATTTATTATTGATTTTATAAGGGTCGTTTTTCCGACCTGCCTTGCTCCATAGATTACTATTATTTTCCCTTTGAAAAAATATTTGTCAATAATTTTCTGTAGTTGCCTTATTATCATAATTTCAACATTTGTTGATTTTCTCTAAAATAATCTTTCACAAAGTTAATTAAAATTATAGTTATTAGCTAAAAATATATAAATATAGCTATTATAATAACAATATATCTGTAAAAAACTAAAATATACATGCCTAAAATATATATAATATAGCAGGTACGATATCTAAAAATATAGTTAAAATGAGTAGTATAATAGCTGAAACTAATTAAAAAGTGCAAATATATATGCTAAATTAGATATAGATTCGCTAATACGATAGTTGAAATGCTGTAAAAAAAGAAAGTATAATAGCTAAATAAATATAAAAACCGCTAATACGATATCCAAAAAGATGCAAAAAAAGCTAATAGGAAATTTGAAATTTTAATTAATGTTGAAATATTTTAAATTCAAAAGCATAAAAAAAGCCTGAATTATAATTTCTTACGCATCAGGCTTTCTAAAATATTTTAAAGATATTATTTCTTTTTCTTCTTAATAGATTTGTTATCGGTAGGAAGAATTTTCTTTTTCATTGTATCAAATGCAATTGGGGTAGCAATGAATAATGATGAATATGTACCGACAATAATACCAATCATTAATGCAAATACAAATCCACGAATTACTTCGCCGCCAAAAATAAACACAGTTAAAACAACTATAAATGTACTAATGGAGGTACTGAAAGTTCTGCTAATTGTGCTGTTTAGTGCGTTGTTATAAACAAAATCTCTTTCGCGTTTCGGATGAAGTATAACTCTTTCTCTAATTCTATCGAACACAACCACAGTATCGTTAATTGAATAACCAACCACAGTAAGAATTGCAGCAATAAATGCCTGATCTATTTCGAGCGAGAATGGTAGTAGCCCATATAACAATGAGAAAATTCCTAAAACAAATAATACATCATGTACTAATGCAGCAAGTGCGCCGAGACCAAATTGCCAGTTTCTAAATCTTATGAGGATATATAGGAAAATCACAATTAAAGAGAATATGATTGCAAAAACTGCTGAAACTTTGATGTCGTCTGCAATAGTTGGTCCTACTTTTTGCGACTGCATTCGGTGATTGTTAATGAAATCAGAATAGCTAACGTCTTCGCCAAGTATCGGTTTTAGTCCTTCATAAAGTTTTTCTTCAACAATGTCGTCCGCATCAGGATCTTCACTGTCAATCATATATTTCGTAGAAATTTTTACTTGATTGTCAGATCCAAAGATTTTCACTTCAGGAGCATCTCCATAAACTTCTGCTAATGCACTTTGAATATCTACAGTATTTACCGATTGTTCGAAGGCAACTTGGTAAGTTCTTCCTCCTTTAAAATCTACGCCATAGTTCAAGCCTCTGATTGCCAACGAAATGATAGCGACAATGATGATTGTTCCAGACACCATATAATATGTTTTTCTCTTATCAAGGAATTGAATTTGTAAATTTTTGAAGGCATTCTCTGTAAATTTAGTAGAGAATTTAATTTTTTTGTCTTTTCCTAATAAGGACTCAAAAATTATTCTGGTAATAAAAATAGCTGAAAATAATGAAGTCAATACACCAATTCCGAGTGTTGTTGCGAATCCCTGAATAGGTCCTTTTCCGAAATAACCCAAAATTATGGCAACTAATAGTGTGGTTACGTTTGCATCGACAATTGCTGAATATGCTTTCTGATAACCTTCTTTTACAGCCAATCTTATTCCTTTACCGGCGGAAATTTCTTCTCGAATACGCTCATAAATTAGCACATTCGCATCAACTGAAATACCAATTGTTAAAACAATACCCGCAATTCCGGGAAGTGTAAGAACTGCTCCCAGAGATGCTAATACTCCCATAATGAAAAATACGTTTGCAAATAGTGCTATATTGGCAACCCAACCTGCTCTGTTGTAGTAAAATACCATATAGATAAGTACCAAAATAAAAGCAAAAATAAAGGAGATTAATCCTGAATTGATAGCTTGCTGACCCAATGATGGTCCAACTATTGCTTCTTCAAGAATTCTTGCAGGAGCCGGCATTTTTCCCGATTTCAAAATATTTGCAAGGTCTTGCGCCTCAGCAATTGTGAAATTTCCGGTTATCGAAGAACGACCACCAGTAATTTCCTGATTTACTCGCGGATAAGAATATACATAATTGTCAAGTACAATTGCAATTTGTTTGCCTACATTGTCTTTTGTCATTCTTGCCCAAACCTTAGCTCCTTCACCGTTCATGGTCATAGAAACTTCTGCATTGGCTTGTGTTTGACCGAATTCAGCTCTTGCTGAAGTTACAACTTCTCCGCTTAATGGTGCTTGCTGATCTCTCGTTGTTATTTTTATTGCAATAAGTTCGAAGTAAGTTTCGCTTTTGTCCCACTGAGCATGTTTAATTGTCCAAAAGAATTTCAAATCTCGTGGGAATAATTGTTGAACTTGCTTTAAATTCAAGTAATCATTTACTTTTGAAGTATCTTTGAAATGCGAAAAACCTACTGAAGCTCCTTCAACATATTTATTGTCTTTAGTAATATTTGGTGTGAGAACAGCAAAAAGAGGATTTTCTTTGTTAAATTGTTCTCTTGTTTGTGTTAATTCATCGTCTGTCAAAGTTGAATCGTTTTCGAGCATTTCGAGAAGAGATTCGTCAGAACTATCAGCACTTAAAGAATCAGTTTCTTCAAGTAAGTTTTCTTCAGGTAATTCTTTAGTTGGCTCAACATCAGAGATAACTTCATTGTCCTCGTTTTGTAATGTAGAGTCAATTTCCGAACCATCTTCGTCCGAACCTATTTGCATTTCTCTTATGCGTTTATTGGCATCGCTTAAATAATTAAAAACCTCTGCATTCTCAAAAGTTTCCCAAAACTCAAGACTTGCGGTTCCTTGCAATAATTTTCTTACTCGCTCAGGTTCTTTTATTCCTGGAAGTTCTACTAAAACTCTTCCTGATGTTTCTAATTTTTGAATATTAGGTTGAACAACTCCAAATCTGTCTATTCTGCTACGTAAAATATTATATGAATTGCTGATTGCTCCTTCTGTTTCTTCGCTAATAATTTCTAAAACTTCTTCGTTGGTCGATTCATAGCTTATTCTGTCTTTTAATTCTAAGGTAGAAAAAATAGCAGCTAATCTTCCATCCGGATTTAATTCGCTGAAAGCCTGACCAAATAAAGTAACAAAATCTTCCTGGCTACCTTGTTGTTTTGTTTTTGCTAATTTTATTGCGTTCGTGAAGCTTGTATCAGTGCTATGATTAGCTAATGCTCGAATTACATCAATTACAGAAATCTCTAAGGTTACGTTCATTCCACCTTTTAGGTCAAGACCCAAATTAATTTCATGTTCTTTACATTCTCTGTAGGTATAATCTATTATTCCTAAATTATAAACAATCTCACTGGAAAGAGAATCAAGATAATTTTCTTCTAATTTTGTATCTCCGGCGGCAAATTCTCTTGCATCATTTTCAATACTTCTGGTTACCCATGTAAAAGAAAGATAAAATATACTGATAATTACCAGTATGATTGCAACAAATGTTATCGAACCTTTATTCTGCATTTTTTTACTTATTTTGTTATCATTTATATTTTTCAAAAAATTGACCGCAAATATATTTATTTTTTTTGAAAACAATTTATTATAATTAAAGAATTTTCTGAATGAAAAGAGTTGATATTATGGCATTTACGAAAGTTGGAAATAAATTGTGAATTATACTACACCATTTTAATACTTATGAACAGCTAATATTTATTTTTGCTTTCAGATTTTTGAGCAAAAATTCTGTAATTTAAATTAGTTTTTAGTTGCTAAATTCGAAAATTGTGTTACTATATATAAGGTATAGAAAATGTTGAATGATAATTAAGGATTCTGAAATCAAAATGATTCTTAGAAAATTCAACTTTCATACTTATCATAGTATAATAAATATTTCATATTTTTGTTTCATTTCTATTACTTTTGAAAATTGAAGAGAAACCTGTTTATGAGAATGTTAAAAAGAATTATTATTTATTTTGTTTCAGCCATGTTGTTCCATGGATGTGTCGATGCAATTGAGGTAGATCTTCCTCCTCTTGTCGAAAAAATTGTTGTGGAAGGCGCTATAGAAGAAGGTTCAAACCCATATGTCTTTTTGACTAAAAATACCCCATATTTTGAACCTATTGACACAATGACACTAATGAATATGTTAATAATGGACGCAATAGTTAGTGTTTCGGATGGAACTGATACAGTAATTCTTGAACCAATGATTGATATGTGGCGATTCCCGTATTTATATTATGGTTCGAAAAAGATGATTGGAGAAGCCGGCAAAAACTATTTTCTTTCGGTGGAGGCAAATGATGAAAAGGTTTCGTCAAGAACTGTTATTCCAGAATCGGTTCTAATAGACAGCATGTGGTTCGAATTAGAGAACGACAAAGACAGTCTTGGTCTAATTTGGTTCACATTTGAAGATCCTGATACTCTTGGAAATTTTTATAGAGTATTCTCTAAAACCCTTGGTAAAGATTCAATATTTTTGACAATGCAGTTTTCTACCATCGAAGATAAAATTATAAATGGTGCTGCCGATAATAGAGTCGGTGTTTATAGAGGCACAAATGACGAAATAGACGATCAGGAAGATATGGAACGCTGGTATTTCAAAATTGGAGAAAGGGTTGTAATTAAGTTTTGCACAATGGACAATGTGCATTTCGATTTTTGGGATTCGTACCAAAACGATAGGTCTTCATTAGGGAATCCATTTGCTGCACCTACATATGTCCAGTCGAATATCGAAGGAAAAGGACTTGGAATTTGGGGAGGATATGGTGTTTATTTGGATACTTTTGAAGTGAAAATTGATTCCCTAATTTTGGAATAAGGCATCATAGTTCTTAGAATTGTTTATAAAAGGCATATAATTGAAGATAATTTATTAAATAAATTGATAATTTAATTAGGCACACTTCTTGATAAAACGGCAAATCTATATATGTAGATAAATAAATGTAAAAAAATAAGATCATGGAATTATTTAAACCAATGAATATTGACGAACAAAAAAGTCAGAATAACAACTTGAGCGACAAGATCGAAAAAGTAAAATGTTTGGTTATCGGCTCAGGACCTGCCGGTTTTACAGCAGCCATCTATGCAGCACGAGCAAATTTAAAACCCTTAGTGATTCAAGGAATGCAGCCTGGTGGACAGCTTACAACAACAACTGAAGTTGATAATTTTCCTGGATATCCGGAAGGTATTACAGGACAGGCAATGATGGACGATTTGAAAAAGCAAGCAGAACGTTTTGGAACTGAGGTTCGTTGGGGTGCCGTGTCATCAGTCGATTTTTCGAAATCTCCACACGAAGTTGTAGTCGATGAAGAGTACAAAGTTTTGGCAGATACAGTAATAATTTCAACAGGAGCAACAGCAAAATATCTCGGTCTGGATTCTGAGAAAAAATATGCTGGCATGGGTGTTTCGGCATGTGCAACTTGCGATGGCTTTTTCTACAAAGGACAAGATGTTGCTGTTGTAGGTGGTGGCGACACTGCTGCAGAAGAAGCTACATATTTGTCCGGATTATGCCGAAAAGTTTATATTATTGTCAGGAAGAATTATATGAGAGCATCTAAAGCAATGCTTGACAGAGTGAATAAAACATCAAATATTGAGGTGCTTTATGAGCACAACACTAAAGAACTTATTGGAGAAAATGGTGTTGAAGGAGCAATTTTAATTAAACGAATGGGAGAAGCTGACGAGCAAGAAGTTAAGATTGATGTTTCAGGATTTTTTCTCGCAATCGGTCATACTCCAAATTCTGTAATTTTCAAAGACTATCTTGAAACAGACGAAGTAGGCTATATAAAAACCAATCCCGGAAATTCTAAAACAAATGTAAAAGGAGTTTTTGCATGTGGCGATGTTCAGGATTCGACATATCGTCAGGCTGTTACTGCTGCCGGATCTGGTTGTATGGCCGCCATCGATGCCGAAAGATATTTGGGCGATTTGGATAGTTAGTTTCATTTTTTTGTTGAAATAGGAAAAAACGCCAAGAACAAATAGTGGGAAGTGTTTGAATGCAATAATTTACTTTTGTGAATTATTGCATTCAAACAAATGCCTGCTTATGTTCTTGGCGTTTTTTTTAGTCATTGACTAAAACATCTGTTGATTATTTGAAATAATTAAAGTTCCCCGAATTTAAATTCGATTATGAAAACCGGCTAAATTTTTTTTTGAGGTGCTGAAGAGAAATGTTTTGGTGATAGCTATCTGTAATCTAAAATGCTAAATTGCATTGCCGAAAAAATGGCGGACGGGTGCTGGCATGTGGGTTGTAGCATCATTATTTCATGACATTTTGTTACTTTTGTGTCAAGACAAAAGTAAATGATAGGACAATAAACTGAACTTTATATTTCATAATTATAGGATGAAAGTTAATTTTCAGCACCTCAAAAAAAGGTTTAGCCTGAATAGGCATTGATATACTTTCTGATATAAAATCCATTTTTATTTTTTATATGAAAAAAGTATAGTTCATTTAACAAATTTAAAAAGTTTCATTTTTTTGATTATTATCATATTTTAGCCTGAATAATTCATAAATTTTCGTCTCGAAAGTTCAAAATGTGTGTCAGATTTGAACTACCACAGATTTTTATTTTTGAGTAATAGCGAGCTATTTTGATGGAATAAAAATTG
>JABHKC010000041.1 GCA_018692315.1 Bacteroidota bacterium
CCATTACCATTTTTTACCATTACAATATTCTGTGAAATATCATTGAGCATAGTGCTTATTACACCGCTATTTTGGCGTAGGTAGCCAATTATGTTCCAGTCTTGCAATAGTGCTAATGGCGACCACTCCGGGACAATCGCAATTCCAGAAACTTCAAGGATATTGAAATTGTACATTTTTATAATGTAACCTTCACCAATTTGCAAATCGCCTATAGTATTTACATTATACATTGGCCAAAAAGTTTCTCCAATTTCGTTTTTCATAAGAACCATATAGGCGGCTACATCGGTAAAAACCGAATCACAATCTGGAACATAAGGATCTACATAGCTGGAAATAATTGACCAACCCTGATTCAGATTCACAAATTGTTTGGTATGATCGGGGATATATTGACTTGCCTTTAAAAGAAAAACATCTGAACTCCCTCCAAAAAAGCAAGGAGATATAAGGCTGTCAAATTGAACATTTGGAATTCCTAAAATTCTACCTGAAATAAATATATTATATTCATCATCAACAACAATTTTGTTTGGTTTTACATTATGCTCTGTTCCAAAAGGAATTATCCACTGTTTTTCACTTATAGCGTTAAATTTACATAAATAGGGCGCTTCTTCTGGATTTTCAAAAGAAGTGATAATAGTATCTATGTCAAAAATTATTGAATCGTTATATAAATGAAAAGTAAAATAGACATTATCATCATTATCATAAGTAATTGTTGGTTCTCTATTACCATCAAGACTACCCGTATTATTTACATATTTAGACCATAATAGGTTTCCATTTGAATCAAGTTTTGCAAAAAATGAATTGTCATCGTTCAGTCCAGTGCCCGTAGTAGATGACCATATTGTGTCAGAATCTATTATAAATGTTGAACTGTTAGAGCTTCCGGCAAGCAAAACACTATTAGAATTATCAATTTCAATATCATTTATATATCCATTATGATCACCATGTAATTGAATATTCCATAGAAGATTGCCATTAATATCGAATTTTAAAAGAAATGGAGACCAGTTATTATTCGAGAATAATAAATTACCATCAACATTTAAAGGAATCCCACCAGTTCTTTGAGTATAATATATATTACCATAATCATCAACTGCAAGGTCAACAGGTTCATCATCATTGGAAGAGAATATTCTTTTTACCCAAAGCTCATTGCCAAGCGAATCGTATTTTGCTATAAAAGCATCTTCGGTTCCTGAATTGCCGATTGTGGTGCCCGCAAAACTTAAATTTGGACTGTCGTAATAGCCTGTTATTATAATATTTCCTTCATTATCTATTACTATATTTGAAGCATAGTCATCTCCTGTACCTGAAATAATATTTAGAGAAATTGGATTTCCTGATGTATCTTGTTTTGTAACAAAAATATCCTTAGTCTGTGTAACAGGAGTAGTAGTATTGCCATATGTATAAGACCAATATGTAGACTTGGACATTACAGAATACATATAAGTATCATTTTGTTGAAAATCTGAGATAGAGGATGTGAGAATATCAGGTACTTCAAAAGCTGATGATAAAACTCCATTGCTATTGAATTCAATAAGAAAGTTATTACTACCAGATAGAGATGTATCAGTAAAGAATAGTGTATCTGAACTGCCAGATCCAAGAGTTTCAATTACAAGTTTACAATTACCGTAATTATCACAGTAAAGTCTTATGGGACGATCGTCATTATAATTTCCCATTGTCCTTAACCAATCATACGATGTTATTTGTGAAAAACTTATTTGTGATACTAGATATAAAAGTATTAATATGATAAATTTTTTCATAATTTTTATATTTTATAATTATTTAAAATCCAAAGATAATAATTTGAATTTAAAACTAAAAAGAACCAAAAGTCAAGGTCTGAATAAAGCTAATAGGGTGATAAACAAACCTTAACCTAAAATTGGTTTTACTTATCTAAACTATTATTTTTATAATTTGATTACTGATAATTTCTGTGTATGTATTTTATCAGCAAAAAAATATTTAATAATATAATAGCCTGAATTCAAATTGTTTATCTGATTAGTATAACTATAGTAGCCTTTTTCTAAATCTTTGGAAATTAAATTTGAAACAACACTACCTTGTATATCGCAAATAGAAATATCTACAAATCCTTCTTCGCATAAATAAAAACTCAAACGAACCAAATCATTTGCAGGATTTGGTGAAACAGGAAATAAAATATTATTCTCTGGTTTTGTTTCAACTATTTTATTTGCTACGCAGTTTTTGTTAACTTCGAATGTGCCATCACCAAGTTCCCAACTTTCAACTTCAAAAATTCTTTCAATATTTGTAAGTGCTGAATAAACTTTTATTGTTATTGGCTCATTCTCATTTAAACCTTCTTTAATATCTGAATCTTTATCGTCGCCATGAGAAAGAAAAATTGTAATACCTCCTTCATATACAGCACTACCACACAAATTATTATTTGAATCGAAAACACCAATTTCATCGCCTACTTCTGGATAAACATCCCAGGCTTCTGGAAGAATTACAACTCCCATAGAATAGTATGTTTTATAATAGTCGGTATAAACTATTGTTTCCTGTTTTTCTCTAGGCAAAGAGTAACTTTTGGTTGCTGTCCAAGGATATGAAAAATCTGTGATTGTAGAACCACCTGACTTTATTGCAGTTGTATAACCTTCTCCTGCTTCCATATCACTTATTTGGTTTATAGAATAATCAGGCCAATAGATATAACCATCCTCATTTTTTATCCAATCTATATCATCAGGAACATAATCACTAAACATGTCTTCAACATCACCTGCAGTAATCCTAAGAAAACCAATTATATCATAGGTTTTAATAATATCAAATTCATAATCAGTTTCTACCTTTTCGCCATAAATATCTAAGGTCTTAGTTATATCAGTCATCCTAATTTTGTAGCCTTCGCCTACTACAATATCGCCGATATCGTTTGTTGAGGATGAAGGTTCATATTCTACTTCAGTATCGCTACCATTATCATATGTGAACATTCTATCTAACCATGGTTCAATGTCCTTTGTAACAAATTCCAATTGAGGATACAATGGTTTAATATATGATGAAATGATGCTCCATGTTTGATCAAAATCAATTTCTTGATGTGATACTTTTAGTTTATCTAAATATGAAGTCTGACCATTCGCATATTTCTCTTCACCAGAGTCCCATATCGGATGTGCAGTAAATTCTGTCTCACTGCTTGCATCATAAACTAACCATATAAATTCTTCTTCTTCTGTAAAACCGTATTTAGGTTCTTGTCCACTATTATCTTTAAATGCCTCTAAGGAAAGATCTCCACTAGAAGGCCAAGCTGCACAACCACCACATGAAAGCTTTCCATCATCATTTGTGTAAAAAACGCCAATATAATCTTCAGTTGCAACTAGTTCAACCTGAGTATTATTACTAATATTTACTTTCAGCACATCAGTTGAACTGTTAGGTATTTCCAAGGTATGTTTATCAGAACCAATAGTTCCGTGTGACCAAGATAAATAATAGCTTTCATATGCGCCTACATCAGATCCATGATAAGATGGTTTTGTAGTTCCATCAAAATCTTCATCAATTTCAAAACTCCCATTAAAATCAGTTGCTGCCGAATCGTTACATGGCGAAAATGCTTTTAAATTATAATCTGAGTTAGCAGGGTCTCTAAATTCTACATCTGCAAGAGTCGAAGTAATAAAATTTCTATTTAAGCTGTAAAAAACTGGGGTTTCTGGTATGAAATTTTCACCACTATGATAATCAACCGCATCATAGGCACAAACAATTATATTATAAAAGATATCATTATTGTTCGATACTTTATGATTAAAATATATTGCATCATTTCCAGGTTCAACAATGGTATTATGATAAATAAATATTCCATTATCATAATTTAGATTGCCACCAAACCATGTATTTAAGTAAATTGCTTTACTACTTGGTTCAACTATTAAGTTATTGTATAGATATAATTCACCAGTTGCTTTCGAATAAATTCCATAACCAACACCATCTTCAATCTGATTTGAATATACCTCCACGTCCCATGAACTTTGACCAATGTTTATTCCTTTTGATGATATCTGTCCACCAAAATCTTTTATTTTATTCTTGTAAATAAAAACATCAAGACTGTCGTCTCCAACTTTAATTCCATCATCTCCCAAGTCTTCAATTATGTTGTCATGTATTTTTAAATCGGTGAAACCATGTCGATAAATTGTATAATCTCCCACAGTTGTTGTTTGGTTGTTTGGATCACCAAGCAAAATACCAGTCCCTCCAATATCATGGATTTTACAATTTTTTATTTCAACATTTTCAATTGTATATCCTGCTACATAACTTTGAGAATTGTAGCGATATGGTCCCCAAAAGGACATTTCTGTATCATCATTTTCATCATACCAATAATTATCCGATTTTATTCCACATCCAGTATGGTCACCTGCAGTTGTTGCCGGAGAGCCTGTAGAGTGAGTTATTTCAATTCCATCGATAATATAGTTATCAGAAAATCCTTTTAGGAGAATTCCATTTACGCCAACTACACCATTCTTACAATCAATTATTATCCCATAAGGATCAGAAACATCTCCTCTACCAATAAACTCAAAATTTTTGCAATTTTCGAAATGAACAATATAATCGGCTGTAGGTGAATTATTACTCAATATTGTGAGTGGTTCTCCTACATTTTCATTTGTAATTACGATTTTCCCGGTTGATGAATTAGCACCATTAATCCCAATAAATTTGATTTCTCCATTCCATACTTCATTGCTATAATCTTGTAGAAAAAGAGTATCAGCTACATCAGTGCCATCTAGTATATCCGATTGGTAAATTAATGTTATATTGGGTGTTTCTAGAGAAGTTTCAGTTACATTAAAAGCTTGTCCAAAGGAATTTACAGAAAATGCTATTACTAAGCATATTAATGCTATTTTACTTACAATTTTTTTCATTATCTTAGGTATTAAATTAAACATTTTTTTTTATTAGTTTTTGATTTTGTTACAAGATTGTGCCTCAAAAGTTTTTTTCTTATAAACCAAAAAAAATAAAACAACTTTCTTTTTTGAGGCAAACTTTGACGAATTTATTTTTCCCCAGTTCAAAAATGTTAATACTCTTTGAAAAAACGTTTTTCTTTTTGCTTTTGAAACTGTAGTAAAGCTTACAAGCCTTGCCGGGTACGAACTTTGTCAAAGTTTTGAACTTTGACAAAGTTGAAAGTATAGAAAGAAATTCTATAAATATTTGTATTTTATTTAATAGAAATTTCGAGTGGAGGGGGGGGGGTAATTATCTGACACGCAATATGTTACACATATTCTATTTGCTTTATTAAAATTAATAATTTTTAAACTTACAAAATTTTTCTCTTCTTTCATATTTTCAACAAATTTTTCTTACTCAAAAAAACAAGCCCCTCTACTTACTAATAACAAAAAGAGCAAAAACCTTTCACGATTTTTGAAGCATTTTTTATAATATTCTTGAAAAAGGTTTGTATGTGTTTGATTATGTGGGAGAAAAAAAATTGCATTTTTTTTTCAAAACTTTGTTATAAAGTTATAAAATTTAACAAAGTTGTCCACAATTACAAGCACAAAAGGTGCGAAATTTAAAGTCGTAATGTAGAATTTAGAAAATTTATTAATAAAAATTCAAGATTTTCAATATCTTGACTTTAGCCTGATTATTTCATGAATTTTCGTAACGAAAGCTCAAAATGTGCATCAGATTTGAACTACCACAGATTTTTATTTTTGAGTAATAGCAAGCTATTTTGATGAACTAAAAATTGAGGACGGTCAAAGATGATGTGTAGTTCGGGCTTTTAGTAGAAATATTCATGAATTATTTAGGTTAGAAAGGTTGCACTAATATAATAAGCTACTTACTTCAATTTCACTGACAATTCCATAAAATCAAAAATACATAGTTCAAAATGATAGCTTTTGTTTATTTTTGCCATAGATTGATAAACTGATTTTTATGAAACTTCTGTTTAAAAATATAAGTAAAGTTGAAAAATTAAATTCATTCATTAATGTTTTGAATAACATGACAAACAGGGTATTAATCATTAATAATTAATCATTCATAATTTACTAATAAAATGTCAGTAAAAATAATTGTACTTGCCGCATATGCACTAATGATAATAATTGTTGGTGTAATTGGATTAAGAAAAACCAAATCGTTTAACGACTTTTTTCTTGGAGGCGGAAATGTGGGACCTTGGTTTACTGCATTTTCATATGCAACCGCTTATTTTTCGGCAGTAGTTTTTATTGGTTTTGCAGGCAAAGTTGGCTGGGGTTTTGGCTACTCTGGAATTTGGATTGGAATTATCAACGGACTTGTAGGAGTGCTTGCAGTATGGGCAATTCTAGGATGGAAAGTAAAAAAAGTAAGCACCGAAATGGGCATCTCAACCCTTAGCGAATTTCTTGATAAAAGATACAATAGTCCATTTTTGAAAATTTTTGCATCTGTTGCAATTTTTGTATTTTTAATTCCATATTCCGCAGCAGTTTTCATTGGACTTTCCTATTTATTTAAGTCAACATTTCCGGATTTGGGTTACGTAAATGCTGTAATTTTTATTGCAATTTTCACAACTATTTATCTTGTATTGGGTGGCTATAAGTCTATGACATTGATTGATACAATTTTTGGAATTATTATGATTATTGGCGTTTTGATTATGATATATTTCACATTAGATAAAGCAGGTGGACTTTCTGTAATTACATCAACACTTAATGAAATAAATCCAAAATTAACATCGGCAATTGGGCCTCCCGGCTGGTGGCCATTGTTTTCGTTAATATTTTTGACAAGCGTTGCACCTTTTGCTATGCCTCAATTGATTCAAAAATTCTATGCTGTTAAAGACCGAAAAGCAATTCGTGTCGGAATGATTGGCTCATCTGTTTTTGCAGTTTTGCTTGGTGTAATTGCATATTTTATGGGCTCTACAACCAGATTTTTTGCCAAAACCGGACAAATGAAAATCATAAGTAATGCTGATGGTAGCCTCAACGTTGATGCACTTATGCCTGAACTTTTGACTTCTGTAATCCCGGAGTCTCTATTTATAATTATTTTACTTGTATTGCTATCTGCATCTATGTCAACACTTGCTGCATTAATTTTAGTTTCAAGTTCTTCTTTAGTGAAAGATTTTTATGCAGGATTCATAAACAAAAATGTTACAGACAAAAAGCTTACACTTTTGATGCGTTTTGGAAGTGCCTTTTTTGTTTTATTATCTGCACTGATTGCAATAAATCCGCCCGAAACAATAGTTTCAATTTTAGGAATTTCGTGGGGGGCAATAGGTTCTGCATTTTTAGGTCCATTTATTTGGGGGCTTTTCAGCAAAAAAGTGAATAAAGTTGGAGCAATTGCATCAATGGTTGGCGGAGTAGCAATATGTTTGATTTTATTTATTTACGGAATGTCATCGCCTCAAGCAGGAACAATAGGGATGATATCTTCATTAGCAATAAATCCTATATTTAGTTTGTTTTTTACAAAAAAGACCAATAGTTTTAAATAGAATTTAAATTGGGATATTATGAAATCGATAAAAATAGCTGTATTCTTCACTTTTATGCTTTTATTTTTTGCATGTCAGGAAAAACCTCAGCAGCAACAAAATTCAAATTCAAAGAAGAAGATTTCGAAAGTTGAAAGAATTTCAGTGCCAAAATTTAATGCTGATTCTGCATATATTTATGTTAAAAAACAATGCGATTTTGGACCAAGAGTTCCAAATACCAAGGCTCATTTTTTATGCTCTAATTACTTGAAGAAAAAAATGGAAAACTTCGGAGCTGATGTAATTGTTCAAGAAACCAGAGTAAAAGCATTTGATGGCACAAGTCTAAATATTAAAAATATTATTGCACAGTTTTCTCCCGAAAAGAAAAACAGACTTTTACTATTTGCTCACTGGGACTCTCGCCCGTTTGCTGATCATTGCGAAAATCCTGAAAAACGCGACAGTCCTATAATTGGCGCAAACGATGGAGCAAGTGGTGTTGGAATATTGATGGAAATCGGAAGGCAAATTGGGATAAAAAATACAAAATTAGGAATAGATATTATTTTCTTCGATGCTGAAGATTATGGATATCCAGATCATAAAAATATTCCACACCAAAAGGACACCTGGTGTTTGGGTTCGCAGTATTGGGCAAAAAACATTCATACACCTAATTATTATGCCAGATATGGAATTTTGTTGGATATGGTAGGTGCGAAAAATGCTATGTTTTATCAGGAACAAATATCTTTGTATTATGCACCAAGTATTGTAAATAAAGTTTGGTCTGCTGCCTTTAATCTAGGATTTTCAAATTATTTCATTTTTAACAAAGGAGGACAAATTACTGACGATCATCAGTATGTAAACGAAATTGCAAATATTCCGAGCATTGATATTATACAACACGACCCAAGTACAAAATCGAATTTTGGTTCGTATTGGCACACACATAACGACAATTTCGATATTATTGATAAAAACACTCTTAATGCTGTTGGACAAACAGTTTTGGAAGTTATTTATAAGGAAAAATAGGCAATTGTAAATTCTCAATACTTAACAATAACTTTGGTTTTCCATTTTCCAATAAAATAGTAAACCAAAGAGAATGTCATTCCAACGCCCCAACCAGCAGGAATTCCCCACCAAATACCAACAACTCCGATTTTCTGTGACAGAAAAACAGACAATGGTACTCTTACCACCCAAAGAGCCAATAAAGTAATAAACATAGGCATAAGGGTATCGCCTGCACCTCTGAAAACTGCATTAAAAACAAATAGTACCGAGAATAAAATATAAAACAGACTTACAATTTGAAGATATTCAGCTCCAATTTCAATAACATTTGTGTCAGGACTAAAGAGCCGCATTAGTTCGGTCCTAAAAATATTTATTATCAGAGTAAGAGATACGGAAATAATTGAGGTCATTATTAATGTTGCTACAAGTCCTTTTCTAACCCGTTCGGCTTTATTTGCTCCAAGATTTTGCCCCACAAATGTCGAAAAAGCAGCAGCAAAATTCATTGCAGGTAATATTGCAAAAGAATCTATTCTGCCCGCAACAGAATAGGCAGCAACCGTGTCGGTTCCAAAATCATTCACAATGCGAAATAAAGCAAGAAGTCCGAGCGAAACAATAGTTTGCTGAAATCCTGAGGGTAAGCCTATCCTTAAACTCCGCATAAACATTTCCCATTCGAAATTAATTTTCAGGAAAGAAATTTGAATAATCTTATGATATTTATTCAAATATAATACTATCATCAAAAAAGAAACTCCTTGCGAAATGACAGTAGCAATTGCAACTCCCTCAATTCCCCATCCGAAAACCACTATGAACAACAAATCTAAAAATATGTTTAGTATTGTTGAAAGTATAAGAAAATATAATGGAGTTTTGGAATCGCCTAAACCTCTGAGAATTGCAGCAGTGCCATGGAATCCAAACATTGTTACGCTACCGAGAATAAAAATATTGAAATAGGTAGTTGCTTGTGGAATAATTTCAGCCGGAAGTTTTATCAATTTAAATATCTCATCGCTGAAAATTATCCCAATGGCACTTACAACAATTGATGATATGAATAATATTACATTCATAGTATCAATTGCTAACTTTACTTTTGCATAATTTTTGGCACCGAAATATTGAGCTATTATTATAGTGGCACCAGAGCTTAATCCGATTACCATAGAAATTAAAACAAAAATCAACGGGAACGAAGCCCCCACTGCCCCTAATGCTTCTTTTCCAAGATAGTTTCCTACAATTATACTATCAATAATATTATATAATTGTTGGAAAACATTGCCAAAAAGCATTGGAAGTGCAAAGTGCAAAATTCTTTTTGCCTCGCTTCCCTGTGTGAGATCTTTCATTTATTATTTACTGATATGCACTGTATGTGCCTAAATTTATGTGTCTTAAATGCTCCTGAATTATTATAATATTATTTCACTATTCTTCAGATTTTTCTACTAATTTCGGATAATTCATATTGTTTTCAATAACAAAATATGCTTCAGGAAAATCATTCAAAATTGTTTTATAAAAATGAAAGCCTTCGTTTTTAGTTCTATAGTCGCCAATCCGAATTTTGAAATATGGCTGATGATAAATTAAATATGTTTTTTCGTTCGGATATTTTGCAAGAAATTTCGATTGAGCTTTTCTTGCATTTTTTCTTGCATCGTGTCCCGAACCAGAATAGATTTGAATTCGGTAGCCCGATATGGTATTCTTTTTTTTATTTAGTTTTATATGCTTATTTACAAGTACATGCAAATCTTCTTCTTGATAAATTGATACTTTAGTTTTTGAACTATCGCATTTTTGTAGTTGATAAAAAATTTCGCTCTCTTCAAAGTTTTGAGTTTCTTGTCCAAAAACTAAGCAATATGACAACAAAAACAAAACTATATTGCTGAAAATTAATCTCATATTAATTCTTTGTTCTTTCTTTTCTATTTAATAATTTGGGAGGTTTCAAAAACGATTATTCAAAAAATAGTAATTAAATTGTTAAAATAACTCAATTATTGATTAAAAATTATGAATGCTAATAACCGGAATTGTAGAATGATTTACCATTTGTTGAGCGTAATCTCCTAACCATAAACTTTCGGCACTTTCGGTTTGTTCGGTCATTATTGAAACTAACTGTGCATCAACTTCCTTAGCATAGTCTAAGGTAATTTTTGTTATATTATCGCCGTAGATTAATTCTTTGCTGCATTTAATATTAAGTGAAATTAAATGATTGTAAACCTGATCGCAATATTTTTCAATTTTAAAAATTACTGCTTTTCTGTTTGTTTCTCTAACTCCAACTATCTTTACTTCGGCTCCAAATTTTAAAGCAAGCTCGGCTATGAATGGAACTTTTTGCCTGGTTTCTCTGCTAATGTCGATTGGTAGAACAAAACGTTTTAGTTCGGAAGGTAAATATCCAAGCCTAATAGTAATTACCGGACAAGGTGCATTGCTCACAACTCTATATGCGTTGCTTCCTATCATATATTCCTCGAAACCAGAAACACCATGAGTTCCCATTACAATTAAATAAGCATCATCATATTTTGCCTGATTTGTAATTTCTCTATAAATGCTCCCTGTTCTGATTTTATAGTCAAAAATTCCAGATACTAAATATTTATCTCTGAATTTTTCTATTAGCATATCAAAATAATGGTCAACAGATTTTTTGTACTCTGGTTCATCTTTAGCCAAATCGAATTGCACATCGAAGTTTCGGCTTTTTTTGACAAAAATCAGTCTAATGTGGGTTTGCAATTTATTTGCCATAATAATAGCATGCTCAAGAGCATTTATTGAATCTTCCGAAAAATCTATTGGAACTACTATTCTTTTCATAATTATTGCTTTTTTTATTTTTCAAAGATAATATTTTGTTAGAAATTGAAAGCATTTGCCGAAAAAATTATCTTTGTAGAAATTTAAAACTACAAAATGAATAGATTTATTATTTTATCTGTATTGCTGATTTTTGCTACCTTTTCGTGCAAACGAGTAGCTATTAAAAACAAGAATTCCGATGAAAATATCACCTTAAAAAATGACGAAAATTACTCGTCAGATTATCTTTTGCAATCGACTTTATGGTATCAAAAATCGGCTGAAATGCAGGCAATTTATCATCAGAATTTCAATTTAGCCAAACTTGTTTTTAATAATAAACTTGCCGAAAACAAAAGTCAAAAACCAAAAGCTATTGTTGTTGATATTGATGAAACTATGCTTGACAATAGCCCATATGAAGCCAATTTGATAAAAACAAATACCAGTTATACAAAAAAAACATGGAACGAATGGTGCAAGCTCAAAATTGCAAAAGCCTTGCCTGGAGCAGTCGATTTTACAAATTTTGTAAAATCTAAAGGTGTTGAGGTGTTTTACATTTCAAATCGCTACGAAAGTTCGGTGGAAGCAAGCATGGAAAATATGAAAACTCTGAATTTTCCGTTCATCGACAAAAACCATTTTCTGTTTAAAAATAAAATTAGCAGTAAAACCGAAAGGAGAAATAAAGTTGCACAGAATTATGAAATAGTTATGCTTCTCGGAGATAATCTTGCTGATTTCGCAGGAATATTCGAAAATCGAAGCGAATATTTTGGTTTTAACATTGTTGATGAAAATAAGTATTTGTTTGGCAACAAATATTTCATTTTTCCAAATCCAATGTATGGTTCGTGGGAAAAGGCAGTTTTTGGTGGCAGCATGAAATTTTCGGCAGAAGAAAAAGATAGTTTGCGGAAAACTAATTTGATTGGATATTAACAACTTGAATTATTGAGTAAAATCATTCAAGCTAATTTTTCAGCAAGAATAAATTGTTATAATAAAACTTGTGCCAACATTTTGTTCCGATTCTACTGCAATTTCAAATTTGTGAGCATCAATAATTTTTTTACAAATACTTATTCCTAAACCTGTGCCTTTTTCGCCGCCTGTTCCATCTGTACTTTTATCGAAAGTGTCTGAAAACAATTTCTTTCTTGCATGATCGGGCATTCCAACTCCTGTGTCGGTAAGTTTAATAATTGTTTGCTCTGGATTCTGAATTGCCGACAAACTGATTTTTCCACCCGCCGGAGTAAATTTCACTGCATTCCCAATCAAATTGTTCAAAACCTGGCTGAATAATGCTTCGTCAACATCTACAAAAATATCTTCGTCAACATCCATTTCGAACTTGATGTTTTTCTCCTGCATCTTCGAGGAAAGATTTTTTCGCGAAACATTTCCAATCTCAATTAGCTTGATTTTTTTAGGATAAACTTGAAATTTTCCAAGTTCCAGATTAGACCAATGATAAAGTTTGTTGTTGTAATCTAACAGTCTTTTTAGTTCCTCATTTATGTCTATTATATCGGATTGATGTGATTCGTCAATTTTATTAAAAAAAGTTTCGTCTTGGAGCAAAATATCTGAAAGAGCAACAACTGCTGCAATAGGCGAACGCAAATCGTGAGATACAATTGATACGAACTGGTCTTTAAACTTCAGAAGTTTTTTGAGTGCATTTTCAGCTTTAGCCAATTTATCGTAGGCAAGACTTTTTTCTCTTGCTTTCTGAATAAGTAATTGGCTTTCTTCAACTGAGGTACTTATTGATTGAATAAATAATAGTTTCTTATTGTTTACAACTGCTGCCATTGCCTGAAGATGAAAATCTTCGCCATCGGTATTTGATTCTGTCCATCTGTCTGACATGACTTTTTCCGAATCGCTTTCTTCCCAATGGTTTTCTGCCATAGGCAAAAATGTTTGAATAAATGGGAAATAGTCGGAAATAATAAACTCTACTCTATTAGTAATTGAATCGGAAAATAATTCGACAAACCATTTTGGGAAACTTCCCACAATTTTAAAAACATCATCACTTATTCTTTCAAATGTAACTACTTCAAACAGGTTTAAAACGTCTATTGAAATAGATTTATCTAATTTTTTCGACGAACGGGCAAGCATCAATTGGGTCTCATTTTGTTTTTGCAGAATATTTCGCAGTTTGTTAACATCCTGTGTTTTATCTAACAAAACTACCCAACAGTTCGTTTGGTCTTTTATTATGTGAATATCGGCATAAACTTCTTGCTCGGTTTGAATATTTGGCAATATTATCAAAGGAGTTTCGAGCGGAAAAATTCCATCGAGAAATGGTACTATTTGTTCTATTTGAACGTTTTTGCTAATGCTGAAAATTCCATAAATTTCTAAGTTTCCTTCCCATGAAATAACTTTACCTTCTTTAGACAATTTTATAAAAACAGGATTTTGACATCCTATCAACAAGTCTTGTAAATATTTATCGATATTATTAGGTATATTTATCACTGTTCTAATTTTAATTTAATCTAAATTATTTCATTCTGTGCAAATAAGGATATTGAATATTATTGATTTCCGTCAAACATTAAAAATCTATTCACAAACTTTTGATTTTCAAATATTTTTTAGCATCTAAGTTTTAATTTTCTTAGTCTTCATCGAACCATATTATGTTGTTTTTGAGCAGGGATAATCTTTCAATCTCGTCAGCAAATTCGTCAAATAAGGTTTTGTCTTTAACTTTTGCTTTTAGTTCGTTCAAATTTGTAATGACAGCTTCCAACTCACTATAAACAATAGGAAAAACTTGTTTGTTGTAGTTAATATTAGTTTCGAGTTTACTGGTTACTTTTTTCAAACTTTCATATTTCAAACTTTTATTTCTAGCTTTTTGAATAAAGGTGTAATTCCCAATTATTTTTTCATTAATATTTTCAATTAACAAATAATCATTGCCACTCATTTTCATAGCAAAAGCTCGTAGATAATAAACATTTTCATGCTTGTCTGATTCTAACCAAAGGTCTGAGCAGATACTTGATTCCAAATCATTTTCCCAAAAAAGGTAAGCAGTTTCCAAAAAACTTTCTAAAAATGGGAAAAACTTACTATAGTCAATATTTTTATCAAAATCAAAATCAAAATCTAAATCATCTAGTATCTCCTTTAACCACAATGGAGTCTCATTTAATAATTTAAATTTATTTTGCTTAACTCTTAATAAAATTGCAAATTCCAATTTAGAAAATAGACTATATATGTCTGAATTATTTCCCATTTCTTTAATTACTGATTTTTCAATATATCTCTACTTAGTTCAAGGAAAGCCAATTCCACTGCTTCGCCGGTTTTTGCACTGGTAAAATAATATTTCCAACCTTTTTGTTTAATTTTTTCGATTATGTTATCGTCAATTTCCCATTCGTCTTTCATATCTACTTTGTTTATTAGCAAATAAAATGGGATTTTACCGACTGTAATATTTATCATTTGATTCAGATATTCGGCTACTTCGAGAGTGTTTTTCCGAGTGCCGTCAATTACAAGAAAATAACCTGCCGAACCGACGAGGTATGATGATTGAACTTTCTGATAATCGTCTTCGCCATGAATATCCCAAAGTATCAAATCTAATTTGGTTCCATCTATGTTTAATGATTTTTTGTCTATTTTTACTCCTATTGTGGTTAAATATTTTTCAGAGAAAATACTCTTAACAAATCTTTGCACCAAACTAGTTTTGCCGACTGCATATGCACCAATCATGCATATTTTCTTCTTAACCATAACTATTTATTATTTATCTGATATTATTACTTTAAATGAAACTCTTCGGTTGAATCTTTTTGCTTTTTTCGTATGCCCTTTCATAAGTGGCTGAGACGAGCCCATACCATAAATGGTGAACATATATTCAGGCAAATTTCTGTCCAAAAATATTTCTAAAAATCCTTCGGCTCTAAGTTTGCTAAGCCATAAATTTCCGTCTTTATATCCTGTGTCATCAGTATGTCCTAAAATCTCAAGATGAACAGACTTTCCATCGGCTTTTGCACTCTCTATCAATTTCCAAATATTGTCAATCAAATTGTCTATTTTGTCCGACTGTCTGCTGTTAGCTTCCGAATTTCCTAAATCGAAACTAAAATTTTGTTCTTCAATTATAGTTTTCAGTTCCAGAATACTTTTGGAAGTTTTTGAAGCGATTTTTTTTACTCCAATACTAAGCTGTTCGGTATTGTATGAATTAATTCCTGAAATTTGTGATGACTTTTTTTTCGATTTCTCAATCCAATCTGTCGGAGCTGATCCACTTGCTATTAGAATATCATTGTTTAGGTCGAGTTTTATTGTTTCCGGAGGGTCTAAAATCACTTTTGCCCTATACAAAACAAATTCCTTTGACAATGCTTGATAGATTTCCCAATTGAAAATTACTGAACCGGAATCGAAATTGTGCTTTTGCATTAAAAGATAAGGATCAACGGACAGGAAATCTTTTAAGCCTGAAATATAATGTTTCCCGCCATGTTTTTCATGTTTTGTAATTACAATTCCCGGGGCGGATTCAAGCTCACTTATAAAATTTGACCACTGATAGTTGCTTCTTATTTTAAAAAACAAGAGTGTAAAAATTAAAACAGCCACAATTCCTAAAGCTACAAAAGGGGCATATGATTTTTTCTTTTTTTGTTTTTCGCGAACTTGTTCGAGCAAACAGGGTTCCAAAATATCTGAAGTGTCTTCAAGTGGCTCAGTATCACCTTCAAATGACTCTAATTCGCGAGCAAAATCTTTATGTAATTGCTCTTGTGTAGTTTCCAACAAAGTTCGCAAATCTTCCGGCGCATTTCCACGCACTACGGCAGCCAGTATTGCATATGGGCCTTCTTCTATCCAAACTGTCAGTTCTCCAACTTGAATAGTGTTTAGAGTCTCCTGGCTATCAACTTTGAACGAGTCGTGAACAAAATCTTGTATTGCTCTTAGCATTCCCGAAACCATGTCTCCATCTTGTGAGGCAAAACCCGATTTGTCAACCTGTTTTATTAATAGGCTAGTTTTTTTATGAATAAGAAAAATCTGTTCGACACGAAATAATATACCTTTGATCATTACAATTTCTGCAAATGATTTTCCGGTAATGGCGGCTTGTATTCTCCATTTGACACTATCGAATGACAGGCTTGATTCAAGTGTCTTATTGAACGATTGTATCATTTTCCTGATGGTTTCGGAAATAGATTTTCTTATTGCCGGACCCATAATTGGGAAAAGTGCATCGGCTAACGATTTTGGATTTTCTCGAACGTTTTTTTCCAAAATCTGTGTAACAATCGGCGATAACGAATTTGTTAATGGTGAAGAATCATTTTTCGACAGATTGATTGCTTTTGGTAGAATTTTGCTTACATCATTTGCGAATAGGTTATCAGATGTATTTTCCTCATCACTATTGTCATTTTCTGCATCGACACCTATAATGAGCGAACGTAACTCTTCCCACTGCGAATTTGATATCGAGCTTTTGTTACTTTTTGAACTATCAATATTTCTTATTGATTGATTCATTAACTATCCTTTGTTTCCAGTTTTTTAGAAGTTTCTCCTCTCAATTGAAGTGCCATGTCGGTTAGGAGTGCAGCAAGATTCATTCTATCGGTTTTTTTGTCTCTGAGGTTATCTACTTCACTACTCACAACGTTTCTGATATCGGCACTTTGTTTTTGAATATCTTCTGAAAGACCTTTGAATTGTTCTAATAATTGTTGCCTAATTTCGCGTGTAGAATTGTGAGATTCTTCTTTGTGCTTGTTCAGTTTTGTTGAAAGCTTATCTACCTCAGTGCTTATCTTAGTTTCTTTGTCTTCTCTTTCTTCTGATAGGATATCTATTTTTGAATATATGTCTTTAATTTCATTTTTAACATAAACTTCTAATGAATCGAACATTTTTTTTGTTTCGCTTCTAATTTCTTCAATTGCTATTTGATTTTTCTTTTCGATATCGGAAAAACGCTTTTCGAATTCATTTATATTATTGCCAAAAAGTATGTCTCTAATTTTGTCAACTTTTTCGTTATCGTTAATTGCAATATTGCTATTTGCAGGTTTTTTTTCTTCTTTTTTCATTTTAAATTATTATTTATTAAACATATTTTTTTAGTCTTTCACTTAAATCATTTGGCTTGAAAGGTTTTGAAACTAGCTCGTCAAAACCGGCATCTAAATACACTTCGTCGTTGCCTTCCGTAGATTTCGCTGTTAAGGCTATTATTGGTATTCTTTTCCTGTTTTCTGTTCTTTCAAGCTCACGAATTATTTTTGTTGCCTCGATACCGTCCATTTCAGGCATCTGGATATCCATTAAAATAAAGTCGTATTTGTTTTCTTTAAATTTCTCTACACTAATTTTACCATTTGTTGCTTCGTCATACGAAAATTTCATTTTCTTCAGAGCCAATCCACCCACTTTTAAATTTATACTATTATCGTCAACTAATAAAACATGAGCTTGATTGGCTGGATCTTTTTCTTGGCTTATTATTTCGGATTTAGAGGATTTATCATCAAAATTTTCGGATAAAACTACAGGTTTTGAAATTTTCCTCATTTTTTTGATATCAGACAACTTCTTTTTCAGTAGAGTAAAATCTATTGGTTTATCTAATAAGGCATAATAACCTGCCAGCTTAAAGTCTTTTTCGCTTATTGTGGTTGAGGTATTTATCAAAATTAGTTTTGTGTCGCGAATGTATTTATTGCTCCTGATTGTTCGGGCAAAAATCATTCCATCTGCATCTGGCAAAACACTATCAACAATAGCTATATCAAACATTCTTTTTGAGATACCGGCTACGGTATTTAAAAGTTTAAATCCTTCTTCGGCAGAATTTGCTTCGGTTGGAACGCAACCCCATTCTGAAAGAGATGAAGTAATTAATTTCCTGGAGTTTTCTCTTGGATCAACAACAAGAATTCTTAAACCTGTACAATCTACAGTTGACTTTTCAATTATTTTCGGTTCATTCGGATCAATTTCCAGTTCTGCTGTAAAAGTAAATGTTGAGCCACGATTTTCTTCACTTTCTACCACAATGTTTCCGTTCATCAATGAAATAAGTCTTTTCGACAAAACAAGTCCTAATCCCATTCCATCGTGATGACGCATGTCTGTATCATCTCCTCCTACATAAGCTTTAAACAGTTTGTCCATTGCAACTTTGGAAATTCCTACTCCGGTATCCTTTACTTTTACTTTTATTTTAGCAATATTGTCGCTGATTTCGTCCAATTTTGCAGAAATTAGTATTTCGCCAAATTTGGTGAATTTCACAGCATTAGACATTAAATTTCTAATAATCTGCCCAAGTCGCAATTTATCGCCAATGACAGACTCCGGTATGGTTTTATCTATTTGAGTTTGAAGCCGTAATCCTTTTTCTTTTATTTCTTTATCGAAATTCGAAATAACATTGTTAATACATTTTGGAAGATTGAAAGGCGACTTTTCAAGATTAATATTATTGTCCTCAAGTTCAGAGACATCGAATATGTCTTTTAGTTTGAGGATTAATTCTTCTGATGAATTTTTAATAATTTCTGTGTATTCTTTCTGCTCTTCAGACTGTTCGGTGTTTTCCAAAAACTCTATAGAAGAAACCACTCCGTTCATTGGAGTACGAATTTCGTGAGACATTTTTGACAAAAACTGGGATTTGATTAGGTTCGCATTTTCTGCAGTAACTTTAGCTTTTAATAACTCCTCAGCTTGTTTTTTCTTAATTGAGACATCTTCTTTGGTTGCAATATAATTGACAATTTCTCCTGATTCGCCAAAAATAGGGCTAATTACAGTATAATCCCAATATAGCAAATCGTCTTTCTTTTTGTTAAACAGCTCTCCGCTCCATGTTTTACCTTTCGAAATAGTATCCCATAGATTTTTATATGTGCTATTGGTTACTTTTCCAGATTTTAAAATTCTTAGATTTTTACCAATTATTTCGTCCGGAGAATATCCTGTCATTTTTTCAAACATCGGATTAACATAATCTACATTTCCAGAAACATCGGTAATTATGATTGATACCGGGCTTTGCTCAACAGCATGAGATAGTTTTACAATTTTCTCTTCGGCTTGTTTCATGGCAGTCATATCTCTCGAAATTGATATTATTCCGAGAATTTCGCCATCAGGAGAATAAAACGGTGTTTTTAGAGCATCCAACAAGAGTCTTTGTCCATATGAATTTCTTTCCCAGTCTTTGTTTCTCCAAGGTCTGCCTGTGCTTAATATTTGCTTTTCCTTTTCAGTAAATACATCGGCTTTTTCTTTAGGAAACAGATTATAATCTGTTTTTCCTTTTAGTTCATCTACACTTTTTCCTGAAAAAATTGAATACGACTTATTACAGCCTAAATATGTACCACCGTTGTCTTTATATGAAATAAGATCGGGAATAGAATCTAATAAACTACTTAAAAATGCTTTTTCCTGAATTATAGTTTCTTCAATGTTATGTCTCTTTTTTATTTCATTACGCAATAAAAAATTCGTGTCTCTAAGTTTTTTTGTATCAGAGTTATGCTTTTTAGTAAGGCTATCTTCATAGTTGTGATATCTGCTTTTTATCCAATAAGCAAAATATCCTAATCCGAAAACTAATACAATTAGGAAACCTATAATTCCATATAACATTGAATTATTGCCCCCTCCTTCTGTTTGAGGAACATCTTTTTGGTAGGAACGTACGTTTCGTGGATTTTTCTTTGTCTGTGATTTTGTTTTTTTTTGTTCCTGATTTTTTTGAGGTTCTTCTGAATATGTTTCTTCTTTGTTCGAGCTCGATTTTTTATATTTGATTCCTTGATTTATATTAAGATTAGTTTCGTTTGAAAGAGCATTAAATTCGTCTGCTTTTGTATAATCTCCTAAGTATGAGTATGAGTTTGATATATTTGCAGCTATTTTTTTTATATAATAATTGTCTCTATCAGAATTTGCTTGCTTCAATCCTTTTTTAAAATATGATAAAGCTTTTTCATGTTTTTTTTGCTTGACATACATTTCACCAAAGCTATTTAATAAGGCAGAATTCTCTATCCCCAATTTTGCAAACAAGCTTTCTGCTTCCTGATAGCAGCCCAGTGCCTCTGTATTCCAATTCCTTTGTAAATAAACATCGCCAATATTTGTCCAATTTATTGCTACCTCTGCTTTTTCATTAGCTTTCATGGCAGATTTCATTGCACTATTGAAGTTCTGATTTGCTTTGTCGGGTTCTTTTTCTTTTAAAAAGATAAATCCCAATAGTTTATATGCTAAAGCTTCTTGCTTTGGGTTTGAAATTTCTTTTGCTAAAATTAATGCCTTCTGCCCATAGTCTCGTGATTTATCTAAATCAAAATGAATATATTGAGCAGCAAGTATATTTAACACTTCTGCTTTTTCATTTCCTCTCAAACTTTCGACAATATATTCTAAACTATCTATCGAAACTTCAGCTTTACTGTTTTGGAAAAAAAATATTGAGAATATAGTTAATAATACATATTTATTTATTATCTTCATACTAACCTTTTTAAAATTCATTTCAAAATTACTACTCATTTTTTGTATTCACAATTAATTTATATAGATATATAAAATTACTACACGAATTGATTATTTTTTTTAACAAAAAAATAATCAATAAATATATCGAACTAATTAATAAGTTGTGGTCATATTTTCAGGAATACATAAAATGAAATCGGCTAAGTCTTTAAAATCCTCCGATAAGGAATCAATATCGGATTGCTGAACTGTTGCAATCGTAACTATACTAAGGTTTTCGCTTTTTTGTTTTAAATACCAAACTATTCCTTCGTAATTGTCTGAATGATATGTCCCATTATAATGTAACAACATTCTGTCTGGGCTAAGGTTTTTATAAATAAAATGTGCCATAGTAGCATCTTTTATTGCTTGAGCTTTGGGCAAATTATCATTTGAGTGCATTCCGCCGGTTCCCATACTTAGCATTTTTTTGTAGCATTCTACATTAGGATCATAATCTATTGGAAGCGGTGCAATATAAGTTTTGGCTTCATTGCTTAGTTCGTCTATTCCTTCAAATCCCTTTGAAAATACTACAGAGGCATACCTACGAGGAATATTTGAAGCTATAAATTTCAAATTATTTTCTTTTGCAAACTGAACAAGTGGCTTATAATCAGTTTTATAATTGGACCACAATCGCATCTCATCTTCAAACTTGCTTTGCTTAATTAAACCGCTCAAATATTCGTCCATAATTATCTGATTATCGGACTCGAACATTTCTGCAGCAAGAATCAAATTTTCTTTTTTTATTTCAAATAAATCCTGTGTTAGCTCTATCTGAAGCCAATGAGCAATAGGATTGTTATGCAATTCTCCGAAAAATACCACATCTGCATTCTCAAGTTTCTTTAGCATTTTAGAATATTTTACTTCTTTTCCTGATTTTGTATAAATTTTATAAGCAGGTTTATCGCTCTTAAATGCGACCATAGTTATAAAAATGAATAAAATAAATATCTTGAATTTCATAGTATTTTGTATTTATTATTGAATATTTTCGATTTCTAATTTCTATTTATAGTTGCATGATAGGCTTTTATTTCAACAGATGAATGAAATGTCTTTTTGGCATTTTTAGCCAATGTGCTTTTTGACGATTCATTAAAAGCATTTTTAGACTCCCAAAGTACAAAAACTGCCTTTAAATTATCTGTTGATGAATTGAAATTTCGATTAACAATAAAACCGCTCTGCTTTGAAATCTCTGAAAGATAATTTTCAAATTTAGATTTTATCTCATTTTCATTGCCTCTTTTTTCTTTATAAACCAAAATCTCCAAAACCCTATCAGAACTTAACTCTTCAATATCAAATTCTTCGTTGTCTATTGTGCTAAGCTGGGAATATAATGTAAACCTGAAAGATGAAAAATAGTTTTCTGCAACGGGAGTTTTCATCAAACTTTCTCCGGATTTTCCAGATTGTTCCAAAGATTCCCATTGTGTTATTCCAACAAATACATCGCTTTTTTCATCTTCAGTAGTTGGATAAAAAGCTGAAAATTCTTTATTTTTCACAAATCCATCATGATTTTGAATTTCTTTGAAATAGTCATTGCGAGCTTTTTGATACACTTTTTTGTTATTTGTTTTAACTTTTCTGACAACAATTTCATAAATGCCATTTTTGCCATCAATATTTTGTTGTTCTTGTAAAAACCCAAATCCCGATAATAAGACAATTCCAAAAAAACCTGCAAATAGGAAAAGTACATTTTTCAATTTCATAACTAATGTTTTAACTATCATTCTTTAATAAAAAATAAATTTTTAATAATCTGTAAATTAACAAAAAATAAATCAGATTGTAAATCTATTCCAGTTTGTATTTTCCAGCCCTAATTTTTTCATATTTCAACTTTAATGAAAATTAAATAAAATCAATAAATTTTTAATAAAAAAAACCAAAATGTCAAACTAAAAATTATTAGTTTTGTTTTTTTTATAATATTTTGAAACTGCTTAATAAATAGATACTTATGGAAAAGATTTTAATTATTGGATGTTCAGGACAAATAGGCTCTGAGCTAACTTTAGGGCTAAGAAAAATTCATGGAGACTCTAACGTAATTGCAACAGACATAAAAGAACCAGCAGCAGAGGTAAAAGACTCGGGACCATTCGAATTTGTTGATGTCCTAAATATACATCAATTATATGGAGTTGCCAACCGTTACAAAATCACACAAATTTATCATTTGGCGGCTGTCCTTTCCGGAAATGCCGAAAAACGACCAATCTTTTCATGGGATATAAACATGAATAGTTTGTTCAATATTCTTGAATTATCTCGCGAATTGAAAATAAAAAAGGTTTTTTGGCCAAGCTCAATAGCTGTTTTCGGACCAACAACCCCTCGCATCGACACACCGCAATTTACAACTATGGAACCTAATACGGTTTATGGAATAAGCAAACTCGCAGGCGAAAGATGGATAGAATATTATTTTTATAAATATGGTGTTGACATTCGCAGCATTAGATATCCCGGATTAATTAGCTATAAAACTGAAGCAGGTGGCGGAACAACCGATTATGCTGTAGAAATATTTTATGAATCAATAAGAAATGGCAAATACGAATGCTTTTTAAAAGAAGACACCACCTTGCCAATGATGTTTATGGCAGATGCACTTAAAGCTACCATTGATTTAATGGAGTTGGAGGCTGACAAAATTTCATTACGTTCGAGCTATAATGTTGCTGCTATAAGTTTCAGTCCAAAAGATCTTTCCGAAGAAATTAAAAAGTATATTCCAGAATTCAAAATTTCATATAAACCCGATTTCCGACAATCAATTGCAGAAACCTGGCCACAAAGCATCGACGACAGTATTGCTCGACAAAACAAAGGCTGGGCTCATAGCTACGATTTGCCAAAAATGACTGAAATTATGATTAAAGAAATCAGAGCCAAACTCATTCAAAATGGCGAAAAACTATTTTATTAATTTATTGAAATTTACAAGTTGACACAAAATGTCAGGAAAGATAGTTTGGCACAATTTAAGTATGTGCCCAATTTAAACTATAGTAAAATAAAATTAAAAATCATGATAAGTTTTTCAAAATCTTCGAACCCTGCTTTTAGCGACAAATTCTTAAAAAATACAAGCTCAATAAGTCAAAGTGCCGGCACAATGACCATTCAAGGTACAGTAAATAAAACTGCAATTATGTTACTTCTTGTAGTTTTATCGGCTACCTATACATGGAAAATATATTTTGAAGCTACTGAACCCTCAGCAGCTATGCCTTGGATGATAGGTGGAATGATTGGCGGATTAATTGCTGCAATTATTACAATTTTCAAGAAAGAATGGTCGGCATATACTGCTCCGCTCTATGCAATTCTCGAAGGATTATTTCTCGGTGGCATTTCGGCTTTTTTCGAAGCAATGTACCCGGGCTTAGTTATGCAAGCTGTTGGCTTAACTTTTTCGGTATTTTTTGCTTTGCTGTTTTTTTACAAAACAGGAATAATAAAAGCAACTAATAAATTTAAAATGGGAGTAGTTGCTGCAACCGGAGGTATTGGTGTTATATATCTACTATCGTGGATACTTGGAATGTTTGGAATTTTCATGCCAATGATTCACGGAAATGGCATTTTTGGAATTGGGTTTAGCATTTTTGTTGTCATTATTGCCGCACTAAACCTTGTTTTAGATTTTGATTTTATTGAAAAAGGTTCACAATCTGGTTTGCCAAAATATATGGAATGGTATGGAGCATTTGGACTAATGGTAACTCTGGTTTGGCTTTACATAGAAATTTTGAGATTGTTGTCGAAGCTGGCTAGTAGAGATTAGGATTTGGTGTTGGCCTTTAGCTGTTTGCCTTTAGCCAAAAGCCATCAAATCACTCATCCGAGAATTTTTTAAGAAGCTGGCGGTATTTCGAAAATACATTTGCACGCGAAACAAAACCTTTATATTTTCCATCATCAATTACTGGCAAATTATATTTTCCACTCAATTGAAACTTTTGTGCAACTTCTTCCATTGTATCGTTTCTATAAACTATTGTAGAAGGCATAAACATTAAATTCCGAACAAAAGTTTCGTCATATAGTTCATGTTTGAACATTATATGTCTTATATCGTCAAGAAAGACAATTCCATAAAAATTACTTTCGCTATCAGTTACCGGATATACATTTCGTGTCGAATCTGAAACAATATGCACCAAATCCCTTAAACTAGCCTCCACATTAATTTCCAAAAAATTCTTTTCAATAAGTTTTTCAACTTTCATTAAAGAAAGTACATTTTTATCCTTATGGTGGGTCATCAATTCACCGCGTTTAGCCAATTGTATTGTATAAACAGAATTACTTTCAAAAATTTTGGTAGTAGCATATGAGATTGTAGAAACTATCATTAGAGGGATAAACAAATCGTAACCATTCGTAATTTCTGCAATGAGGAAAATTGCTGTAAGTGGAGCATGAATTACACCGGCAATAGTTCCAGCCATACCTACAAGGGCAAAATTACTTGTCGAAATTTCTGCTCCAAACTGGTTGAAAAATAAAGCAAACATTAAACCTGCATTTGCTCCAAGAAAAAGTGTTGGTGCGAAAATACCACCTACTCCTCCTGCTCCGAAGGTTATTGATGTAGCAAAAACTTTAAATAAAATAATGGCAGTCAGTAGAATAATTATTGCAAAGATGTTGTCCCGAAAAGAATAATATAAACTGTGGTCAAACAAATAGCTATAATCACCTTTTAAACACGAATTAATTTCTTCGTAGCCTTCACCAAAAAGAGAAGGGAAGAAAAAAATCAGAACACCAAGAAAAAATCCACCGAGTAGAAGTTTTATATACCATTTATTTATTTTTTCAAACAAAGCCCCAACAAACATGTAAATACGGGTAAAATATACTGAAATGAAACCCGACAGAATGCCAATGCCAATATAAAATGGCAAATCTCTCATTTTGAAAAATTCCTTGATTTCAAATGTATATAAAACATCCTGCCCAAGAAACAGATAGGATGTAAGCACCGCCGTAGAAGAAGCAATTAAAAGCGGAACAAGCGAAGTCATTGTCAAGTCGAGCATAATTACTTCCATTGCAAAAACAATTGCGGCAATTGGCGCCTTAAAAATTGCAGCCATAGCTCCAGCACAAGCACATCCAAGCAGCAAAATTACTTGCTTATATTCCAGATGCATGACTCTTCCAATATTTGAACCAAGGGCAGCGCCTGTAGCTACAGTTGGACCCTCAAGCCCTACCGAGCCACCGAAACCAACCGTCAAGGAACTTGTAATTATTGACGAAAACATATTGTGTCTTTTCAAAATCCCATTGTTTTTGGATATCGAAAATAAAACACTCGGAATACCATGCCCAACTCTTTGCCTTATTATGAATCTTGCAAAAATAACCGCAATAAAAATCCCGATTGCAGGGTAAACAAAAAACAAATAATTTTCATATTCTTTAGTAAATCCGTGGGTTAAAAACGACTGTATAAAATGCACCGAATTTTTTATAACTACAGCCGACAAACCAACTGCCAAACCAACAACACCGCTTAAAAACAACACAAACTGCTTATTGCTTATGTGTTTTACACGCCACATTAAAAACCTACCTAATAAATTTGTTTTCTGCATAATGGCGGCAAAATTATAAAAAGATTATCAAAATGAAATTAGAAATTAGAAATTAGAAAAAAGTCAATTTATTAGTCTAATTTCCTATTTCTTAATTTTCAAATATGAAATTGCCAAATCCAAAATATTATATACTTTTATCGCATAAAAAAATTTTAATAAATAAGTTATAAATATGAGTAAAGAGATAATAAATTTAGAGCCAAAAGGTTTATGGAAAAGTTTTTATGACATAACACAAATTCCTCACCCATCGAAACATGAAAAAAAACTTGCCGATTTTGTGAAAAAATTTGGTGAAGACTTAGAGCTCGAAACCACAGTCGATGAAATTGGTAATATAATAATTAAAAAACCTGCTACCGAAGGATTTGAAGCTATGAAAGGAGTAATTCTTCAAGCTCATCTCGACATGGTTCCTCAAAAAAACAACGATACGGCTCACGATTTTGAAAACGATCCAATTGATGCCTATATAGATGGCGATTGGGTTACAGCAAAAGGCACAACACTTGGTGCCGACAACGGAATAGGAGCTGCCGCAGCAATGGCAATTTTAGAATCGAACGAAATCAAACATGGACCTGTAGAAGCACTTTTTACAATTGATGAAGAAACAGGAATGACCGGTGCTTTTGGGCTAAAGGCAGGATATCTTGACGGCGATATTTTAATAAATATGGATTCGGAAGACGAAGGAGAACTTTATGTTGGTTGTGCCGGTGGTATAGATGCCGAGGCTCAGTTTTCATATGAAGAAGAAAAACCTCCTAAAAGCGTAAAAGCTTTTAAATTAAACGTTTCGGGGCTTAAAGGCGGACATTCGGGGCTTGATATTGCTCTTGGCAGAGGAAATTCAAACAAAATTCTGTTCAGATATTTACATCATGCCATCGGAAAATGGGGAATGCGCCTGGCTTCTGTCGATGGTGGAAGTTTGCGAAATGCCATACCGAGAGAATCGTTTGCGATAGTTACAGTACCTGACGAAAATGCAGATAAAATTGAAGATTGTGTTGCAAAATTTGTTGAAGTAGTGAAAAACGAAATCTCAGCAGCAGAACCAAACTTTGAAATGACTGCGACTTCCGTTGATATACCGGATTTTATAATCGAAGAAGAAATTCAAAATAAATTGGTAGCAGCTATTTATGCTTGCCCAAATGGTGTGATTCGCATGAGCGACACTATGGAAGGAGTAGTTGAAACTTCAACCAATATGGCAATTGTGAAATCTGAAAACGGGAAAATTGATGTCAATTGTTTGCTTCGTAGCTCAGTAGATTCTGCAAAGCACGACCTTACAAAAATGATAGAAAGTGTGTTTGTGTTGGCTGGAGCAGAAATAGGATTTAGCGGCGAATATCCAGGTTGGAAACCAAATAAAGATTCCGATATTCTCAGAACAATGAGCAATGTTTACGAAACTAAATTTGGCAAAACACCGGAAATAAAAGTTATTCATGCCGGGCTGGAATGCGGAATTTTGGGAGCAGTATATCCACACTGGGACATGATTTCCTTTGGACCAACTATTCGTTTTCCACACTCACCAGACGAAAAAGTTAATATCGAAACTGTGAAAATGTTTTGGGACTTTTTGCTTGAAACTTTAAAAAATATCCCGACAAAATAAAATTTTGAATATGCAGCTAAAAAAAGCCATAAAATTATTTTGTGGCTTTTTTTGTATCAAATGAAATCTTCGTAATTTTGAATAAAATGAACTTGATTTATTGAAACATTCTGTTTTGTTGAAGTATGACAGATTTAAAATTGCAAAACATATGAGTAGGAATCTACTTTTTCTAATATTTCTTGTATTAAGTAAGTTCGGTTTTTCGCAGACATACATTATGAATGTTGATTTCAGTACAGCTTCCGATACTATACCTCCAAGTGGCTGGACACAGAATCAGGTTCAGGGAATTAGTAGCGACCTTTGGCATTTCAACAATCCAGGAAATCAAACTATAAGTTATCCGTTTACTGGAAATTTTGCAATTTTCGATAGTCAAAACTATTCATCATCGGGAGGAAACGAAATGGTAAGCCTGCAATCGCCTGCTTTCGACGCTTCTATTGGAAATAATGTTTTTCTATTTTTCGACCAGATTTTTACCGGATTTGGCAGTGATACTGCACGGGTAGAGGTTTACGATGGTAATAGCTGGAATACTATTGCAGAATATCTAAACCCTACATCAGGTGTAGTTTCAGAAATGTTAGATATTTCGGCATATGCCGGAGGAGTTACGAATGCAGGTCTGAGATTCACATGGATTGGAAACGGCATGAATTTTTGGGCGATAGATAATATTAGTATATATTCTCCTCTGAGCTTAGATTTGGGATTGATTCATTTTCATAGCCCAACTATGCCGTTTTTGTCTGGTCCTAATGATATAAGGGTTTCTATAAAAAACTTTGGTGCAAACACTATTACCAGTGCCACAATAAACTGGAAAGTAGATGGGATTTTGCAAACAACTTTTTCATGGACAGGCAATTTGACATTTCTTGCTACTGATGACACAATTATTTTAGGTTCATATGATTTTACGTCAGGAGACGTAGTAGATATTCAAATTTGGGTCGAAAATCCTAATTTGGGTTTCGATTCAAATTCGCTGAACGATACCATTTCAACTAGTATTGCTTCGAGTCTTTGCGGTAATTTCACAATTGGAGGTTCAAATCCGGATTATTCCAGCTTTTCTGAGGCTGTTTATATATTAAACAATGCCGGTGTGAGTTGTCCAGTTCGGTTTTTGGTGCGCGATGGCGATTATTCAGAGCAAATAGAAATTGGACAGATTGCAGGTGCAGATTCTATAAATACTGTTACTTTTATTAGCGAAAGCGAAGATAGTAGTTTGGTGTCATTACAATATCTGGAAAGCAACAATATTATAGACTACACTGTAAAACTTGATAATTCGAAATATGTATATTTTCAGCACATTGGTGTTAAACGTAACCCTGGAAATTTCCCTTTTCTTATTCAGGAAAGCAAGCATATTTCAATTTCGAACTGTTTACTACTGGGCAATAACTCAATAAAAATTGAAGAGGGTTGTGAAAATATTGACATTCTGAACAATCATTTCGAAGGAAACTATAGTAGGCGAATTTTTGTCAATGGAAATTCTGGCAATCTTGTGAAGCACATAAATGTCAGAAATAATATTCTGCCAAATTCTTCGGGCTATTGTATAGATTTCACAAATGCTAAATATGTTGAGTTTTCGGAAAATCAGATTAGTAATTTTTATCGGGGAATACAGGTGAAATATTCCGATAATATTCTGATTAATAATAATATTCTGGAAAATGGCATCGATTTTGGCATTGATGTTTATACTAATCAGTTTCAGGATAGCATTTTTATTAATGGCAATAGAATATCAGGTATTTCAAATGCATACGGGATAAAGGTTCGTTGCAAAAACGTTCGTATTTTGAACAACTTTATTCATGTTGAAGGTATGGCGGCAAATAATGGAATTTATGTTGGCAGCAGCAGCGATAGTTGCAAGATCAATTTCAATTCTATAAGCATAACAAGCGCAAATCTTGCCAGTAGTGCAATTTTTCTGGAAGATGCTGAAAACCTCGACATTCGAAACAATATTTTTTCGAATTACGGTGGAGGATATGCTGCTATTATCAGCAATAATCCTCCTGATTTAATGATTGACCATAACAATTACTTCAGCTCTGGTGTGCTAACATGGAAACTTGCTGGTGCAGACATCCTGTATCTTCCGGCATGGCAATCAGGAATTTCTGACGATGCAAATTCATTAAATCAGAATCCATTTTATTCGGGCACTCACGACTTAAGCGTAAACCAGTCGTTGCTTGATGGAACAGGAATTGTTATCCCAGAAATTACATTTGATATTGATTCTGTAATTCGCTCGAATCCACCCGATGTAGGAGCAAAAGAATTTGATCCTTGTGGTATTGATGCAGGTATAAACTTGGTGGGCGGAATTACAAACCCTATAACTCCCGGATTGCAGAATATTGATGCAGAGCTACAAAATCAAGGCACTGCTACATTAACAAACTGTATAATAAACTGGAGTGTAAACGGACAAACACAAACTCCATATTTTTGGAGTGGAAATCTTTTAAGCGCAGAAAATCAGATTATTCAGATTGGAACTTATATTTTTACGACTGGCTCGAATTATATAATTTCTATTTGGACATCGCAGCCAAACAACCAAACAGATTGTAACAATTTGAACGATACAATCAATACTAACGATATGTCAACTCCTATGTGCGGAGATTATACAATAGGTGGGCTAAACCCGGATTTTGCTAATTTTTCTGAAGCAGCTACTATTCTGAACAATGCGGGTATTAGTTGCCCTGTGCGATTTTTTGTTCGCGATGGAGTGTATTCAGAGCAAATAGAAATTGGACAAATTGAAGGAACTAATTCTACAAATACGGTTACTTTTATTAGCGAAAGCGAAGACAGCAGTTTGGTAACATTACAATATCTTCAGTACAATATTATTTTAGACTATACTGTAAAATTGAATAATGCAGAATATGTTTATTTTCAGCATCTTGGTGTGAAACGTAGCTATGGGGATAATCCTTTTATAATTAAAGAAAGTAATAATATTTCAGTTTTGAATTGCATGCTAAGTGGCGATATTTCTATAAAAATTGAATCGGAGAGTGAAAATATTGATATTAATAATAATTATTTTGAAGGAAACTATGATAAACGAATTTGTATAGTTGGAAGTGCTGGAAGTCTTAATAGAAAAATTGAAATTCGACACAATATATTCCCCGCGTCAACAAATTATTGTATAGAAATATCATACGCAGAAAATGTAGAAATTTTGCAAAATCAGATAAGCAATTTCTATCAGGCAATAAAAATTGAGTACTGCGATAATGTTTTGGTCGGATACAATACTATCGAGAATAGTGAGAATTACTGTATTGAAATAAATTCTGACGTTTCGCAGGATAGCATCCAAATCATTGGGAATAGAATTTCGGGAATAATGAACTCTGATGGAATTAGAATCTTTTGCGAAAATGTAGAAATAATAAACAATTTCATTCATATCAATGGATTAGCTGAAAATTATGGTGTCTATCTTAGCAGCTTAGCAAACAATTGCAAGCTATACCATAATGCCATAAGCGTAACAAGTTCAAACTCTGTGAGTGGGGCAGTATATCTTGAAGATGCTGAATATTTGGATATTCGTAACAATATTTTCACGAATTGTGGTGGAGGATATTCTGTAAAAGTTGAATATAGTCCGCTAAATTTGATTATCGATTACAATAATTATTATTCATTTGGTGAAAATGCCTGGCAAATTGCTGATAGTTCTTTTCAGATATTGAGTGCGTGGCAGGCAGCAATAGGAGATGATGTAAATTCTCTAAACAAAAATCCTTTTTATGCTCTTTCGACTAATTTAAGTTCGAATCAAATTATGCTTGACGGTGCAGGCGTTTCCATTCCCGAAATCATAATAGATATTGATTCAATTATTCGTACAAATCCGCCAGATATTGGGGCAAAAGAATTTGCTCCTTGCGGAACAGATGCCGGAATAAATGCAATCGTTGGAATATCAAACCCTTTAAATCCCGGCATTCAAAATATTGATGTAGAGCTTCAAAATCAGGGAACCAGCACATTAACAACTTGCATTATTGAATGGAGTGTTAATGGATTAATGCAAGCTCCTTATAGCTGGACTGGGAGTCTTTTAAGTGCTCAAAATCAGATAGTTCAAATTGGATCCTATAATTTTTCATATGGAGCAAATTATGTTATTTCAGTCTGGACCTCGCAAGCCAACAACCAAACCGATTGCAATAATTTTAACGATACTATCATCACACACAATTTGTCAACTCCTTTGTGTGGCGATTATACTATCGGTGGACAAAATCCGGACTTTTCTAGTTTTTTGCAAGCTGTAACAATTTTAAATAATGCAGGAATTAGTTGTCCTGTGAGATTTTTGGTGAGGGATGGAGTATATTCAGAACAAATAGAAATAGAAAAAATTGACGGAACAGATTCTATAAATACGGTAACTTTCGTTAGCGAAAGCGAAGATAGCAGCCTCGTAAGTTTGCAATATTTCCAGAGCAACAGCATATTAGATTTTACAGTTAAGCTCAGTAATTCGGAATATGTTTGTTTTCAGCATATTGGAATAAAACGAGACACAGGAAATTGCCCCTTTTTTATTGAGCAAAGCAATAATATTTCAATTTCAAATTGTGTGCTAAGTGGCAATAATTCTGTGAAAATTGAATCAGGTAGTGAGCATATTGTAATATCGAACAACTATTTTGAAGAAAACTATAGCGACCTGATCTGTATTGAAGGTGGAATTGGAGAAATGATTCAACATATTGAAATTCATAATAATGTGCTGCCCGGCTCATCGGGGAAAAGTATTGAGCTATCATATGTAAATAATGTTGAAATTTCTAACAATCATATAAACAATTTTGCTCAGGCAATAGATATTGAACACTCAAACAATGTTCTTATAGAATACAATACCATAGAAAATGGCTATGGTTTTGGCCTTGAAATATCGTCGAATTTTCCTCAGACTAACATGTTTATTGTAGGAAACAAAATTACAGGAGTTTCAAATGCCGATGGAATCAGAATTTTAGGTGAAAATGTTCAAGTTGTGAACAATTTTATTCAAACCGAAGGAATAGCAGACAAAAGCGGAATATTTATAAGCGACAATTCAGATAATTGTAAACTATATTATAATTCGATAAATGTTATAAGTACTAATTCGGTTAGTAGTGCTGTTTGCCTCGACAATGCTGAAAATATGGACATTAGAAACAATATTTTCTCGAACAGTGGCAACGGATATTCTGCAATTCTGGAAAATATTCCAACAAATATTATTATTGATTACAATAACTATTATAGCTTTAGTGTAAATGGCTTTCAGATTTCAGGAAACGATTATCAATTGCTTAACAGCTGGCAAACTGCAATAGGAAACGACGCAAATTCTATAAATATTAATCCTTTCTTTGAAACTATTTCAAACCTTCGGCCATTTCAGCGAGAGCTGAACGGTGCCGGGATTACTATACCATCAATAATTTACGACATCGACAAAGAATTGCGCTATCAATCAGCTCCAGACATTGGTGCCGATGAATTTATGGTAGATTTCGGAATTACTGATTTGTTAAGTCCAACACTTGATTGTTATTTGACAATGGCTGAAAATATTACTATCTATCTCAAACAATTTGGAGATATTCCATTCATCAATTTAATTGTTGCTTATCAAGTCAATGGTGGTCAGATTTCTGCAGAAACAATTCCAGGCAGCCTTGCAAACGATTATGCTTTTACTTTTTCGGGCTCTCAAAACTTATTGGCATATGATACTTATACTTTCAAAATATGGATAGTTAACTCTCTCGATGACAATATTAATAACGACACACTTATTGCTGTTCGTCATAGTCATGTTCCTCCATATGTTGATTTTACTCACAATATAGTTTGTGAAGGAGATACTACTGACTTTAATTCGTTGTCAAGCGTATCATCTGGATGGATTGAAGGATATCATTGGGATTTCGGAGATTTATCAACAAGTACTTTTCAACACCCACATCATATATTCGACTCATCAGGGTTTTATGCTGTCACTTTTCAGGCATTAACCGAAGTAGGATGTTTTAGCGACACCACCGTAGATGTTCTGGTTTGGCCTACACCTACAGCCGATTTTTCATTCAATGATATCTGTTTAGCCGATACTGCTCATTTTCAGAATTTGTCATCAATTTCGTATGGCTCAATTACTTATTTCTGGGATTTTGGCAACAACTCTTCTTCAACAGAATTATCACCATCGCATTTTTATTCGGTGGTTGATACTTTTTCGGTTTCTTTAATTTCAGTATCAAACAATGCATGTTCTGATACAATAATACACAGCATTATTGTGCATGAATTGCCAGTTTTAAGCTTACCAAATTTCGATACACTTTTTTGTGAAAATGATGCTCCTATGCAACTAATATCTTATCCAACTGGTGGGATATTCATCGGTAGCGGAATTGTTGAAGATACGCTTTACCCACCTTTGGCAAATATTGGACAAAATACAGTTACATACTCATATGCTGATATAAACGGCTGTTCCGCTACAATTTCAGACGATTTTACAATCTTGCCAGTACCTGAAATCAGTATAAATGGTATTGACAGCAACTATTGTATAACTGGTTCTTCAGACACAGTCATAATTGTGCCAGCTGGGGGAGTCTTGTCTGGTTCAGGAATAAATGGAGAAATCTTTTTTCCACCAGTGGCAGGAAATGGGAACCATACAATTACATATACACATATTGTGTCAAATGGATGCATAGCAACGAGCCAGTTCACGACAATTGTTTCTGAACCAAATATTATGAATTTACAGTTTGATATTGATAGCATAAGCTGTTATGGCGAAACTGACGCAGCTATTAATCTTAGTGTGAATTTTTCAAATCAAAGCTATTCTGAGATATTATGGTCGAATGGAGCAACTGTTGAAGATATTTCAAATTTAGGAATTGGGAATTACTCACTTACTGTTACTGATAGTTTTGGTTGTAGAAGCTTCGACTACATTGAAATTACTCAGCCAAACCAACTTTTTATTTCCTTAATAGCTCAGGATGCAATTTGTTTTGCGGAAGCAAGCGGACAGATTTTTACAAATATTATTGGAGGGACACAACCTTATAATTTTCAATGGTCTGATGGTTCAACAGTGCAAAACCCTACCAACCTTATGGCTGCTACTTATTGGTTAGAACTTGTCGATGCTAATTTTTGCACGGAATATGATTCTATCGAAATATTTGAAGGTGCGGAAATCCTTCTTAGTCCAACAATTGAAGATATCCTTTGTTTTGGTTTAGGAAATGGAAGTATCGACA
>JABHKC010000042.1 GCA_018692315.1 Bacteroidota bacterium
TATAAAATAATTAATTTTTGATGAGATTTCTATTTTCTTTCATGCAGTAAATGCTTTTGTATTAGACAAATGAAAAAAATAGAAATATCGCAAAAAGAGATGTTTTTAATTTTGAACTGTTTTCTTAGAGGCACTATATAAAGCTTTGTATTTTATCGAAAAATATAAAAGTTGAATATTTTTTTTGTTAAATAAATTGTTTTTTTGAAATATTTTAAGTGAAATAAATGTGAGATATGCCTTAATTTAGTGAAATTTATATGCTTATATGTAAAAAATCATTATTGTTTAGTCAAAAAAATCGTAAAAAATTTGTCACTAAATGTTATGAAAAATAGCTATATGCCTGGTTTTTTAACAATTAACTAAGAAACATTTAATAAATATTATCGTATTTTTTCTATTGAGTTTTGTTTTTATAAAAATTTTATAATCTTTGACCTCGTAATTAATGACTTGAAATTTAGTGAAATGAAATACTTAGCCGTACAAATAATGTCCCCAAAAATAATCTACCTAATTATTAATTTTTTTACCAAAAGAAGTTACTATGAAAAAAATCTACCATCAATTAAAACTTGTCCTAATAATAGGATTTTTTACCTTATCCTATAATCTTAATGCTGAGCTATCACCAGAATTTAATGATAGCTTTTGTTTATCTGAAATTGTTGTAAAAAATCAAAAATCTACCAAAACCAAAATCTCTGAATTTGATTGTCTAATTTCCTCAGAACCCGCTGATTTTCTTCTTTCAGAGAATTCTTTCATAGAAAATAGCAATAAACTTTCATCAGAAAATAGTTGCGATTTTACCATTAGTTTTACGAAACTGGACGTTTTATGCTTTGGTGATAATACTGGTAGTATTGACATTACTGTTGTTGGAAATAGTCCACCTTATTCATTTTCGTGGTCATATTTTAGTTTGACTACGGAAGACTTGACAAATTTGCCGGCTGGAAACTATTCTCTTACAGTTACTGATGGGCAAGCTTGTCAGAAGGATACAATTATTTCCATTGAGCAGGCTCAGTTTCCAATAATGGGTTCTATCACAGGGATATTTACAGTTTGCAATGGACAATGTACCGGTAGTGCCAGCGCCTTTGGAATTTTTGGTGGAACATCACCATATTCTTACAATTGGAGTACCGGAGATAATATGGCTTCGATCGATAGCCTGTGCGGAGGTGCTTATACTGTTACTATCACTGATGCAAACTCATGTGCCAATATTCAATATGTTAATATTATTGAACCTCCTGCTCCGTTGTTGGTTAATTTGTCAAGTAACGACATAAGTTGCAAAAATGTATCAGAAGGTATAATAAATTCTAATGTTACTGGTGGTTTTCAGTTTGGTTTGACTTATAATTGGTCTAATGGAGAAAATTCATCAAATATTCAAAATCTTGATGCTGGAACATATACAGTTACAGTTGAAAATATTTACGGCTGTCAGGCAATTGAGAGTATCGAAATTAATGAACCAAATCCGCAATTTCTTGTAAATGCTTATGTAGAAAACATCCTTTGTAATGGTGTACAAAATGGAAATATAAATCTTGACATTTCAAATGCTTCTTCGGCTATTTCATTTGTCTGGTCGAATGGAGAAACAAGTGAAGATATTGAAAACTTAGATGCAGGATTCTATAATGTTGAAATTTCTGATACATCGGGTTGTTTGTATATAGACGATATGGAAATAGTTCAGCCAAATGCACCACTTGCAGTCAGTGTAAATGGCGATTTTACAGTTTGTCATGGCTCTAATAATAGCGTAGTTATTCTTGATGTGTCGGGAGGAACTACTCCATATTCTTATCTTTTTAGTACTGGAGATACAATAAATCCAATATCTGGTCTGTCAGCTGGAAGTTATGATGTTACAGTTACTGACAACAATGGTTGCGAACTAATTTCTCCTTTTGTTATTTCCCAGCCAAATTTCCCTATAGTTATTACACTTAGTGCAACTAATATTGCCTGTAAAAATGCTCTAACAGGTGCAATTAATTCAATGGTTACAGGAGGTTGGCAAAACACACTTATTACATACGAATGGTCAAATGGTGCAACATCAGCAAATTTGAACGAGATAGGTGCAGGCTTTTATATTTTAACTGTAACTGATATGATTAATGGATGTACTGAAACTGCTGCAACTTTTGTTTCTGAGCCAAATCCTACATTTTCTACTGATCTTATCGTATCAGAACCACTTTGCAATGGAGATAATAATGGTAGTATAGATATAGAAATTGTTGGTAATACCTCCAACATTTCTTATTTATGGAATAATGGAAATACTACTCAATATTTGAATAATATTGGAGGCGGTATTTATTTTGTTGAAATTTCAAATACAACTGGCTGTTTATACGAAGAGTTTGTCATTAATGAACCTAGCAATGTTTCAACCTCAATAAATTCTAGTATGTTTGTATGTAATGGTTCAGATTTGGGTTCTGCATTTGCATTTGTTTATGGTGGAACTTCTCCTTATTCGTATCTATGGAGCAATGGTGCTACAAATAATCCAATTTTTGGTTTATATGCCGGAAATTATGCACTTACAGTTACTGATAATAATTCTTGTGAGGATATTACTCCCTTTACGATAAATGAGTATGATCCAATTATTATTTCTCTTAGTAATACAGATGTTGATTGTTATTCAGAATCAACAGGTTCAATTATTTGTAACATGTCAGCTTCAAGTGGTTTGTTTTATTCGTTTGAATGGTCAAATGGTACAAACACACAAGATCTAAATGGAGTAGATGCTGGCATTTATTCACTAACTGTTACTAATATGCTTAACCAATGTTCTGCTACTGCAATTGATACAATTTTTCAAGCAGACCAAATTAATATAAGTTATACTGCTGTTAATGAAATATATAGTCAAGCAGATGGATATATCAACACATTTGTAAGTGGCGGTGTATCGCCATATTCATTTATGTGGAATACAGGAGAAACAAATGAGAATATTTTCAATTTATCCTCTGGAAATTATTTTTTCTCTGTTTATGACGCAAATTATTGTTCTGTTGATACTCAAATAACTGTCTATTCGGATACCTGTCAACTGATAGCTCTTGATTCCGGATGGAATGTTTTTTCTACTTTTATTGATGTTAATAATAGAGATTTTAGTGATGTCTTATTTAATATTTCAAACGTAGAAATTGTGAAAGATCAATATGGTCTGATTTACTGGCCACAATTTAGCATAAATCAAATAGGAAATATGTCAAATTACAATGGATACTTAATCAAATTATATTCTCAACAAGTTTTAGTTATTTGTGGAACGGCAATAGTTCCGGAGACTTTTATAATTCCTTTGTCAGACAATATAACTAATTATCTTGGATACGTTCGGGATTCCTCAGGAGAAATTAGTTTGATGCTTGATAATATTATTAACAATATTGAAATTGTGAAAAATGAGGATGGACAGATTTTTTGGCCTATATTTGGAATTAACCAGATAGGGAGCATGATTCCGGGAGAAGGTTATCTTGTAAATATGAACAATCAAGCAAATCTTGTTTATCCTGCTAATTAGTTTAATTCTAACATCTATATTTTTGAAGAAAAGCTTGATAATCGTTAAATTTAGTTAGTTACAACTAATTACAGCCATAAATTTATTTATGGCTGTAATTATTTAAAAGAATACGAATTCAATAAATTTTGACATAAATTATACACTAATTTTATAGCTTTATCGTTAGAGAAAACATTAAAAATTTAAAACTTTTCAATTGAATAATTTAAAGAAATTTTTTGGAGTAATTTTTTTTGTAGCCTTAAGTCTCGGTTTATTTGCTCAAGAAAGTGCAATGAATACATACGACTTTCTGAAACTAAGCAATTCTGCCAGAGTAGCTTCATTAGGCGGCGATTTGATTTCTGTGAAAGATAATGATCTAAATTTGACTTTTCATAATCCTTCATTACTAAACTCTTCGATGGATAACAACATAGTGCTTAATTATATAACTTATTTTTCTGATATAAATTTCGGATATATTTCTTATTCAAAATCTTTTGAGAAAAAGGGAAATTTTGCAGTTGGTTTACACTATATTAATTACGGAGAATTTATTGAAGCCAACGAATTTGGTGATATCACAGGGAATAAGTTTTATGCTTCAGAGTATGCTTTAAATTTGCTATGGTCTAAAAGCCTTGATAGTTTGTTTAGTATAGGAATTAATATGAAACCGGTTTATTCTAAGCTCGAAACATACGAATCATATGGAATTGCAGGAGATATTGGAATAACATACAACAATGAAAAAAAATTATTTGCAGCAGCATTAGTAGTAAAAAATATTGGTTCGCAAATCAAAACATATCACGACGAAAATTTCGAACCACTTCCTTTTGATGTACAATTAGGAATTTCGGTTAAGGCAAAACATGCACCATTTCGGCTTTCATTTTTAGGACATAATCTTCATAAATTCGACTTGACCTACGAAGATCCACAAAATCCTTCTGAAACTATTGATCCCATTAGTGGAGAAGTTCAATCCGAATCAAAGATTAATAGATTCAGCAATAAGCTATTCAGACACTTAATTGTTGGCGTAGAATTTATTCCTTCAAAGAATTTTTTCGTAAATCTTGGATACAATCATCAAAGACGCGAAGAACTGAAATTAAGTACAAGAACTTACATTGCAGGTTTTTCATGGGGTTTTGGTTTGAAATTGTCAAAATTCAAATTAAGCTACGGAAGCGCAACCTACCATCTTGCCGGATCTTCAAATCATTTCTCTCTGAGTATGAATCTCAACGAATTCTATTCAAAAAAATCATAACAACTTATTGGCATTTTCTAATTTCCACCTTTTAGGTAAAATTGCAAAAAGAATTACTTTTGCAATCCTATGAAATGGATTTTATATTTTTTACTTGCTTTTCCTCTATCTGCATTAGCTCAAATAAACGATGACTTTAGCGATGGAGATTTTACAAATAATCCTGCTTGGTCTGGCGATACAGCCAAATTTGAAATTGATACCAATTTCGTTTTACATCTGAATGCCCCGGCAGTTTCCGATACTGCCATTCTCGCCACAGAGCTTCAGTTTTTAAGCAATTTTACTTGGGAATTTTATGTAGAATTAGATTTTAATCCTTCCTCAAGCAATTACGCATCAATATATTTAATCTCAAATCAGGCGAACCTGAAAGGAAATTTGAATGGATATTTTGTAAAAATTGGAAACACTAACGACGAGATTAGTTTATACAAACAATCTGGAACAACGAAAACTGAAATAATTGACGGATTAGACGATAGAGTTGATACTTCTCCAGTTACTGTACGAGTGAAAGTTGTAAGAGATGAGCTCGGAAATTGGGAATTATTTTCTGACACTACAGGAGGAAGTAATTATTATTCCGAAGGAACAGTTTTTGATAATTCATATACCTTCTCAAATTATTTTGGAATTTTTTGCAAATACACATCGACTCGTTCCGATAAATTTTATTTCGATGAATTTAATATTACAGGAAATTTGTTTCAAGATACTATTCCTCCAAAAATTGATAGTTTTCAGGTTTTTACAAATAAAATATTCCTTCATTTTTCTGAACCTTTAGATGTTTTAAGTGCCGAAAATGTAAATAATTATTCATTAACAAATTTTGGAAATCCTTCTTTAGCAACCTTGAACCCGGAGCAAAGCAGTGATGTTGAGCTATCATTTTCACAAGATTTTATTTCTGAAGTAGAATATGTTTTATCCGTTTCAAACATTTCTGATATAGAATCTAATTTGATGTCTGATACTAACATATCTTTCACATATTTTACTGTTAACGAAAATGATATTGTTATTAACGAAATAATGGCGGATCCTTATCCGGTTGTGGAACTTCCAGATTATGAATATATTGAGTTGTATAATACCAAAGATTTTGATATAAATCTCAATAATTGGAAAATTCAGATAGGTAATTCTATAAAGGAGATTCCCAATACAAATATTCAAGCAAATTCTTTTTTGATTATGTGCGGAACATCTGCCGTAGAAGAATTTGTTCAGTATGGAGAAACTGTCGGTGTGCCATCGTTTCCTGCTATTTTAAATTCCGGTCAAACAATTCAAATTTTAGATAGCGCTGAAAATATTATTTCTAATGTAAGTTTTTCTCAAGATTGGTATCAGGACGAATCAAAAGAGGAGGGAGGTTGGTCTTTAGAGAAAATTGATCCATTAAATACTTGTGGAGATATTGCAAATTGGAGAGCTTCAATTAATCAAAAAGGCGGTTCTCCCGGAGAAATTAATTCCATTTTTGCGGAAAACCTCGACACTATTGCACCTATTTTCAATAATTTAGAAGTAGTAAATTCAAATACAATTAGTTTAAATTTTTCGGAAACTTTAGAAAGTAATATTGCTGAAAATCCCTCGAATTATTTTGTTAGCAACAATATAGGTTTTCCCGATTCTGCAATTTTAGAAAATGGAAATAGTATTCGATTAATTTTTCATAACAGTTTTGTGCTCGAATCTACTTATAGTATCTCAATTTTAAATATTAGCGATAATTGCGAAAATTCAATTGACTCAATAATTTTAGTATTTCAATATTATGTAGCACAGGCATATGATATTGTAATTAATGAAATCATGTCTGATCCAACTCCCAGCGTAAATCTTCCAGAATTTGAGTATATTGAATTATTCAATAAATCGCCATTTTCAATTACATTGTCAGATTGGTTTTTGACCATTGGATCTAAAACTAAACAATTCCCAAGTTTTACAATTCAGCCCGACGAATATATTATTGTTTGTTCTGAAGAAGCAGAAAACTCACTACGTTTTTACGGAAAAACTATTGGTATCCTTGGTTCAACAGATTTGACCAACGATGGACAAGTGGTTTATTTGCAAGATAATAACTACAAAATAGTTTCATCCATAAATTATAATTCCGATTGGTATCACAACAAAAATAAATCTGATGGTGGTTGGTCTATCGAACGGATCGATCCAAATAATTTTTGCGAAGGTTTTGAAAATTGGGAAGCATCTATTGATGCAAAAGGAGGAACTCCCGGAAAAATCAATTCTGTTTTTTCAGAAAATCCTGATACAGAAATTCCTATGCTTGAAAGAATTGCAATATCCTCTGAAAATTCAGTCTTCGTTTTTTTTAGTGAAAATATGGACAGTACACGTATTTTGGATACAAATAGTTTCGTTGTAAATAAAAATATTGGAAAACCAAAAATTGTAAAAGTTGGCTTTCCTATGTACAATTTCGTTGAGCTTGAGTTTAATACATATTTTCAGAAAAACATAATTTATACTCTAAAAATTGAAACAGAAATTTACGATTGTGCAGGAAATATTTTAGCGTTGCAAACATCTGCAAATTTTGGCTTGCCCGATTCAATTGAGGCTTTCGATTTGGTAATAAATGAGGTTCTTTTTAATCCTGCTGCAAATGGGTTTGATTTTGTTGAAATTTACAATCGTTCGACTAAAACATTGTGTTTAAATGATTTAAAGATTGGAACTATTGATGATTATGAAACAATATCGTTTGATACTATTCAAGAATTCGGATATTTAATTTTCCCGGAGGAATACATTGTTTTCACAGAAAATCCTGGTGTAATTGCCGAACAATACTATTTTTCCGACAAGGATAGATTTGTTAAAATCCTGAATTTGCCAAGCTACAACGACTCAGAAGGTACCGTTCTACTTTTGAACAAAAGTCTTGCTACAATTGACGAATTTGAATATGATGAAAATATGCACTTCGATTTGTTGAACGATTTTGAAGGTGTTTCACTTGAAAAAATTAATTTCGATTTGCCATCGAATAATTCTGCAAATTGGCACTCGGCAGCAGAAAGTTACGATTTTGCCAGCCCTGGAATTGAAAACTCACAATTTTCCGAACTTGCTGAAAGTGAAGATGATATTTTTTTAGAACCACAAGTCTTTTCGCCAAATTCCGATGGTTATAACGATTTCCTATCGATAAAATATAATTTTCAAAATCCAGGAAATGTTGGTAATATTTCGGTTTTCGATGCAAGAGGTAGATTAATTCGAAACATTGTTAGAAATGAGTTTCTTGCAATTTCTGGCATCATTGTTTGGGATGGCTTGAACAACGAAAATAGGAAAGCAAGAATTGGGATGTATATTGTTTACATTGAAATTTTTGACTTGAATGGAAATGTCAAAAAATATAAAAAAACATGTGTGCTTGCTGGAAGGGAATAATTCTATGTCATTTCTGAAAATTGTAAGTAAGCTGTAAATTTAATTTGAAAAATGAATTTGTGTTTTTTTGTTTCCGATATTCACGGAAGCAAAAGTAGATATGAAAGCTTGTTTAAACAAATTGAGCTTGAAAAACCAAAAGCAGTTTTTATAGGTGGAGATATTTTACCTTCGGCTTTTCATAATTTTTCTTACTCCGAATCTTTTATTGATAATTATCTCAAACAGAGGTTTATATCTTTGAAAAAGTCGTTGAAATCCGAATACCCATCGGTTTTTATTATTCTAGGAAATGATGATCCTGCAATATTTGAACAACAATTTTTTAATGTTGACTCTCTAAGAATTTGGCACTATATTCACAACAAAAAAATTAGTTTTGGCGATTACAGCATTTTTGGCTATTCATACGTGCCACCCACCCCCTTTCTTATTAAGGATTGGGAAAAATACGATATTGAACATAAAGTAAAGACAGATTGTATAATGCCCGAAAATGGAAAGTTTTCTGTTTCTGTAAAAATTGATTATAAAACATCAACTATCGAAACAGACTTGCTACAATTAACTGAAAATGAGGATTTAAGTAAATCTGTTTTTCTTTTTCATTCGCCTCCAAACTATACAAAATTGGATAGGATTCATTCGCCTGATTTTTTGTATAAACAAAATCCTGAAAATTTTCATGTCGGAAGTTTAGCTATTTCAAATCTAATTTGTGAAAAGAAACCATACTTAACGCTTCATGGGCATATTCACGAATCGTCGAGACGTACAGGAAGCTGGAAACATCAATACGACAGAACTTTAGCACTATCGGCAGCTTATCATAAACCTGAACTTGCTTTGGTAAAATTCGATTTAAACGATTTGAATTATTGCGAACGAATCTTATTATAAATGTTGTATCACATCAGTGTGTTTAAAGTGCTGAATTTATGATTATTGTGAAGTTTATTTTAAGCTTAAAAAACGCTAAGATGTTGAATATCAAATCATTGCAAAACATTGCAATTTGCATAGCGACCTTTGCGCTTATATTATTTATATTACTATAGTTTAGTATGTTACAATTTATTGTCATAAACTGATTAGTTACTAAATGTTTAATAATGAAGATAGAAAACTATAGTTTCGGAAGAATTTCAATAAATGGAAAAATATATAATTCTGATTTAATTTTATTTCCCAATAGAATTGAAACAAATTGGAGACGAAAGAAAGGGCACTTTTTGCAATTAGTTGATATTGCTAAAATAATTGATTTCAATCCGAAAGTTTTAATATTTGGGACGGGAAAAAATGGTTTTATTGAAGTTTCTGATGATCTCATTGTAAAATTGAACGATTTAGGCATCTCATATTTTTTCGATAAATCTTCGAAAGCTGTTGAGAGATATAATTGTTCGGAAGAATTAAGCAAAGTTCTTGCAATTCATTTGACCTGTTGATTTTCAAAAAAAAGAAGGAGAACTTTTGATCCTCCTTCTTTCTGATTATGAAAAAAATTACTCTACTAAAATTAACTAACTAAAAACTTTTATAAAAGTATCTACACTAAAAAAGTTTTTTAGTTAAAACAGATTGATAAAACTATCATTTATTTACACTAAATTGAGAAATAGTGATTGGAAATGAAAAAACTATGGTTTTTATACGAATTTACTCTACTTGTTTGTTAGAATTGTTTGAATCCTTTAAAAGAACTGAAAAAATAAACAAAACTATTGTTGTAGCAATAAAAACAATAAATAATGATGTCAGTACTTTCCATAAATCAATATCAATATTAATAATGTCCCATATTGAAAGAATTGAAATTATTGTTATCAAAAATACTAAGACGATGAGTGCATAACCCACCATTTTCTTAAATGCTTTGTCCATATAAATTATTTTTTGAGGTTAAAAAATTTGTTAAATCATATATCGATGAGAAATCTAGCTCTTCATTTTCATTAAAGAAGGTCCATTTATTCATACTTGACCTGACGTTTATCCTTTGCTTTTTGTTACAAACAACATGATAGTTTATTCGCTCAAGTGCTTTTTTTGTCCAAACAAAAACCTCGTCGTTGCCAAACAATCCAACTTTTTGATAATAATTTCTTTTTTTATTGAAATCGCCACTTTTTTTATCGAAAAATACTTTTTTGTTGTCGAATATTTTTTCAAATTTATTGTTTAAAATCAAATCTTCTGGAGAATCCTCAAGTATTTCATTATTGGTCATAAGCCAAATTTTGTCTGCCTCTCGGATTGCTATATTCAAATCGTGCGTGGAGAAAATGATAGTTTTATTCTCTTTTTTCGATAGTTCGTTTAAAATATGAACAATTTCGTTCTTGTTCGGAATATCTAAAAATGCTGTTGGCTCATCAAGAATGATTATTTTAGTATCCTGAGCCAGAGAGCGGGCAATCATAACTTTTTGTCTTTCGCCATCGCTAAGTTCATTTATATTCTTTTGAACTAATTCCAAAATTCCAAGTAGCTCAATTGAACGATTAATTATTTTTTTGTCATTTTGCGAAAGCTTGCCCAACCAATTTGTATGTGGAAATCTTCCGAGCGAAATAATATCTTTTGCTGTAAGGTTGTTTGTATTCACAGTTTCTGTAGAAACAAAGCTGATGTTTTTGGCAAAATCCCGCCTACTATATGAATGAATCGATTTTCCTGAAATATAAATATTGCCAGCAAGGAATTCGTGCAAATTTGCTATATTTTTTAACAAGGTGCTTTTCCCAATTCCATTAGAGCCAACAAGGGCAATCAGTTCTCCATTTTTTGCATTTAAATTAATATTAGAAAATAGTGTTCTATTATTCCTTTTTGACAAAATATAGCCAATTGACAAATTATTTATTTCTAATATATTATTCTCTATGTCGTTCAATTATTAAGTTTCAGATTAATTATAAAAACAAAGAAATATAAAAACGATTAAATTTAATATTTTGTTTGAACCATTTAAAAATATATTTTTGGCTTCGAAAAAAAATATAAAAATTTGAAGCATGAGTGTTTTAGTAAATAAAGAATCAAAAGTAATTGTTCAAGGTTTTACAGGTGCTGAGGGTACTTTTCACGCCAAGCAAATGATTGAATACGGTACAAAAGTGGTTGGCGGTGTTACTCCCGGAAAAGGCGGATTGAGTCATCTTGGAAAGCCTGTATTCAATACTGTTGCCGATGCTATTAGTGAAACAGGTGCTGATATTTCTGTTATTTTTGTACCGCCTGCTTTTGCTGCCGATGCAATTATGGAAGCTTCTGAAGCAGGTATTAAAGTAGTTATTACAATTACTGAAGGAATTCCAACAGCAGATATGGTAAAAGTTAAAGAGTTTATATCTGATAAGAACACAACATTAATTGGCCCTAACTGTCCTGGTGTAATCACACCTGGGGAAGCAAAAGTTGGAATTATGCCCGGATTTATCCATAAAGAAGGATCAATTGGAATTGTTTCTCGTTCTGGTACATTGACCTATGAAGCTGTAGATCAGATTACAAAAGCTGGCTTAGGGCAATCTACTTGCATCGGTATAGGTGGCGATCCCATTATTGGAACTACAACTCTCGATGCTGTGAAACTATTGATGGAAGACAGTGAAACAGAAGGTATTATCATGATTGGTGAAATTGGAGGAAATATGGAGGCAGATGCAGCTAAGTGGATTAAAGAAAATAGCACAAAACCTGTTGTTGGATTTATTGCCGGACAAACTGCACCGAAAGGACGAAGAATGGGACATGCCGGAGCAATTATTGGTGGAGCTGATGATACTGCAGCTGCTAAAATGAAAACTATGCGTGAGTGTGGAATTCATGTTGTTGAATCGCCTGCACATCTCGGAAAGACTATGGCTTCTGTTTTGAGTAAAAAGCATTCCTAAATAAAGTACATCGTACTTCAATTTATTATGAGCATTATTTTTTTGATAAGAAAAAGAATAATGCTCATTTACTTTTTGAACGCATTTATACAAATGTTGATGTTGCTACTTATGGTGAGTTTTGAGCTAGTATTTCTTCAAAAGAATTTTAAAAATAAGGGAAAGATAACTTAACACATGCACCAAAATTTTCATTATTAGACAATGAAATATTAGCATTGTGAGCTTCTAAAATATATTTTGAGGCGACTAAGCCTAAACCAATATTTTGATTTTCAAGAAGGTCGTGCTGTGGATTTTTTTTGTTAAATGCCTCGATAAAATCTTGATCGAAACCTACGCCTTCATCAGTAAAATCGATTGTGATTTTGTAGTCTTCTATTTTAGCTTTAATGCATATTTCGCCTCCTTCGGGTGAATGTTGTATTGCATTTTCAAGAATAATATCAAAACACCTTGTTGTTAATTCATCGTCAACAGAGAATTTTAATTCGTCTGATTGAAGTAGAACATTTAGATTAATATTTTTCTTCTCAATTTCGGGTTGTATTTTTGAAACAGCTTGATTAACAACTTGGCTAATATAGGTTGGAACAATTTTTACATTATATTTATCGGCACTTAAAGAAGTGATTAACAGGGCTGTTTCGGAGAATTTGATAAGTTTGTCTGATGATTCTTGAACTATTTTCATGTAAGTTTTATGCTCCTCATTTTCTAATGCCTCCATCAAAAGTGCACTATAACCTACTATTCCGGTAAGCGGTGTACGTATTTGGTGGCTTATGATATTTAGAAAATTACTTTTTGCATTGTCGAGCAACAAAAGCTTGCTGTTGGCTTCAACTAATTGATTTGTACGCTCTTCAACCCTTTGTTCGAGCATATCGTTTAGTTTAACAAGTTCTCTGCGATGATCTATTAATTTTAGTTGGGTATTTACACGAGCCAGAAGTTCTAAAGGATTGAATGGCTTGGTAATATAATCTTGTCCACCCAATTCAAATCCTCTTACTATGTTTTCTTTTTCAACTTTAGCAGTTAAAAAAACTATGGATATATCTTTAGTTTTCGGATTTTGTTTTAGGATTTTGCAAACTTCGAAACCGTCCATTTCAGGCATCATTATGTCTAACAAAATAAGATCAACTTGTTGTGTTTCAATTAATGATAGTGCTTGTTTTCCGCTTGAAGCAAATGCAATTTGGTAAGATTCGTTTCTTAATATGCTTCCTAAAACTTGAATATTAGTTGGGACATCGTCAACTATTAAAATTTTGAAATTTTTGTTTTCCATTTTATCATTTATTTCAATTCAAAAATATTTGTAAAGATAACCGATTTTTTCAAATTTTCATGTTGCCAGCTTTTAATAATTCGTTGAACTTTAATTATATTTTTTGCCTGATTTTAAATTTTCAACCATCAAATTATAATTTTTTAATGTGGCAGAAAGGTTAGGAATATCAAAGTTTTTAGAAGCAAGAATAATTTCTTCTCCGTATAATTGCAGGTTTGGAATTGAATGATTCACCCCTAATAATCTAACCTTATTGCCAAAATCTTCTATTTCATTAATCAGATGACTATTTCTAACTTCTTTCCATTCCTCTTTGATTGTGGTTTCTAATTCGATTATAACTTTTGATAAATCTAAAGGCGAGCTTTCAATTTTTATGGTTTTCTTTTTTTCTGAAGGAGATATAATTTTCCGTGGTTTGGCAGAATTCTTAAGATATTTCAGAAATTCTCCTACGAGTTTCGCTTTGTTCAGAGGTTTAATAAGGACTGAATTAAAGTAATTGAGGTAGAAGTCGTTGTCGCTTCCTAATTCATCTTCAGATTCTAAAATACCTATTATTGGAGTATCTTCACTTAGTTTTTCATTTTTAATATTTCTGACAGTTTCGATATCGCTAAGCCCTTTTAAATTTCTACTAATCATTATTAAATCAGGCTTTCGCATTCTTGTTGTGTAAACTGCATCGTATCCATCGTCCATCTCAATGAATTGTAGGTTTGTGTTAGCAAAAAAGTCTTTTATCAGAGTGCAATTCAAATGATTGCTATCTAAAAGGAGAATTTTTGCATTGTCGAACTCAATATTGTTAAAATCAAATTCAGAAACGTTTGTGTCAATATCTTGATTATCTGCTATTTTAATATTTTTAAGCACAATTCTAAATGCCCTGCCTCTGTTTTTATAATCAGAAACAGTAATTGTACCGTTCATTATTTTTGCCAGTTGAAACGAAAATGCTAATTCCAAAATACTTGAATTCAATTCGCAAGTTTTCGATAATTCACTAATTTCAGTACTACTATTGAATATTTTCCTGATATATTCTTGAGGAATACTTTGAAAATTTTCTTCAATTTTGACAATAAGGTCAACAGTATTTTCTACAATATCGCTCAAAACATACGATATTAGTACACTTACTTCTCCTCTTTTTGTATATTGTAGAATGCTCCTTAGTATGCTACTTATTATTTGTCTCAATCGTTTTTCATCGAAATACAAAAGTTTTGGCATGTTTTTATCTGTCTGAAAATTGAATCTAATATCGTCTTTTTTGGAAAATAGGTTGGAAAAAATATCCTTTACTTTTGTTGAAAAAGAAAATACATCAACTATTGAAATAAAAATTTCAATTTGACTATCATAAATACTCGATAAATCGTTAACGTCATTTATGTGTTCGAGCAAGTATTTACTATTATTATCAATTGAATCGAGATAAAATTTTTGTTTTTCGCTAAAATCATGAGTTAATAGCGATTTTGAATAATTGTGGATTAATTTAATTGGGTTTTTTAAGTTTTGAATCATGGTATTGAAATAAATATCTTTCGATTTATTTCCAAATTTTACCCTTTCAATGGCTTTTATTAATTTTTCTTCAGCCTCATACCTGTCGGTAATATCCATGAATGCCTCAATTATTGCCAGTTCTTTTTTAATTTGAATGGGTATTGCACTTTTGATAATTGGAATGCTTTTTTCTTTATTAATAATTAGTTTAGCTTCAATATTTTTTATTTCAATCGTTTTGTTTGGATCAGAAATTTTGAAAAGGTCTGACCAGTATTTTTGCAAGATGATGTTTCTGTCAGAAATTTCTAACATTTCCATGGCATTCCTATTCACCATAATTACTCTCTTGCGTTTATTCACTATTACAATTCCTACTGGAACTGATTCTAAAATATCTTCTATCATCAAATTGTTCTCGTATAGCAATTCTGAATCTTTTTTTCGCTCATCTATTATATTTTTTATTTGAATAAAAATCATCATAAATGCAGCGAATATTATCAGCAGAGCAATCCCAACAAAAATGTATCGAAAGAAGAAAAAAGCATGGATAGATTTTTTTTTAGAATCTTCAATAAGTATTATTTCTTCATTTGTTTCAAAACGTAAAAAATTAACATCGTTTCTAAAATTAGTAATAATTGGTTCAGTTTGAATTTTTATTGATGCAATAGCTTTTTCAAGCATATTTGACCTTAGTTCGTCTGTAATATTCGATTTTCGAATTAATGTACTGATAAGTTGATTTGAGGAAAATAGAATTTCTTCTAAATTTTGTTCCATTTCATCTAAAATAGAAAGAGTAGTTGAGTCTTCCGAAGCTGAAAAATGAAACTCTTCAACAATTTCATCTATTTCATATAGATTTAAGTACAAGGTATCTTTGTAAATTCCTCCTTTGCGATAAATATTAAGAATTTCAGATATTTTAGCTACAGATTGTTTTATTTTATTACCGGAATTTCTAATGTCAGAAATACTGTCAAGAATATTATATCCATTATATTCTCTTTCTATTTCTAAAAGATTCCTATTCACAGATTTTAATATATTTCTGCTGGCATATTGATTGTTTAATTCAACTGTAAGTTTTTGAGAATCGTTATAAAAAATGTTCTCAACATATATCACTAAAACCAAGGCAGCAAAGGATACTAATACTAAAATTAGGATTCTCTTAGTGATTGGTTCTCTTAATATACTTGTCATAATTAGTTCTAAAATTACAATTTAATATAAATTGCTAATGTACTACTGTTTTATGACTTTTATTAAAATATTCCGAACAAAATGGATTGAAATTTTTTACATAAAAAAAATTAGATTCTAAAAAATTTATGTTGTTTATTTTTTTTGTAGATATTTTAGTATCTTATTTCTAATATTCTTGTTTTGGCAAGAAATTTCACACAATCTATTCAAAACATAATCTCGCAAAGAAGCAAAGTTTTATGAAATAAAACTCTTTGCGTTCTTAACCTGAATAATTCATAAATATTTCTACTACAAGCCCAAACTGCACATCATCTTTGACCGTCCTCAATTTTTATTCCATCAAAATAGCTCGCTATTACTCAAAAATAAAAATCTGTGGTAGTTCAAATCTGACACACA
>JABHKC010000043.1 GCA_018692315.1 Bacteroidota bacterium
AGAATCATTCAAAATAAAATTCGGTAAAATTTAAAATTGAATAAAAAAATTAACTAAAACTCATCAATGTTAATATATTTGAGCATGAAAATTGTAGAAACGTTTATGAAAAAAAAGTTTATGAATTAATCAGGTTAGAATATCAGGACGAAAACCAGATTTTTGTGCTAAATTTTCAACTTGTAGCCGTTTCACTAAAGAAATCAAATAATTCTTATTGAACACTTTTTTATTAAGTTTCAGAACCATTTGATTCTCTTCATTTTCAATCACTAAATTTTCCATTTTATCATTTTTTACAAAAATACAAAAATTCTATGTCAAAATAGAATTTTCCATTTCATGGGGTAAAAATTATTTTGAGATTCTGGAATAAAAAAAGGAAAAACCGTAAATGTTTGAGTATCATAATAATGCAAAATAGATATCTGTTTTTTAGGAATTTTTGGTTCAACTAAGCCCTAAATTCTATAATGTTTGGTTCTGTTTTTAATATAAAGTAAATTCGGAGTTTTCATATTCGTTATCTATTTTAATAAAAGAAATATTATTACCTTTTTCATCCCAGTATAACCATCCGGTGTCTTTCTTAAATTCTATCCCATCATCAATATATCTCCCCTTAGCCTTTATTTGTCCATTTGGATAATAATAAGTCCATACTCCTGTTTTTATACTACAGTATTTCCAGAGACCGTAAAAATCGCCAATACAATATTGCACTATTGTATAATTTCCTTCGTAGTGCATTGAGCCATTCTTGTAATAGCCTATCCATTTATCTGTTTTTAAAGCTCGTTTTCGTTTCCCTTTTTCTTTTATGTTTCCATTGGAATAATAACTTTCCAAAACTCGGTTGGTATCAACAAATACTCCATTATCAAATATGTATTGTTCTTTCAATTGTTTATTTGAGTGCCAAAATGTACATATGCTATCTAATTTACTATCAGTGTAAAACCTTTCTATTTTTTTATTCCCATTTTTGTAAAAAGCAGTCATTCTACCCTCCAAATTTCTAAATCTAAATATAAACTCAGCTGTTTTTTCTTTTGGAAAATAGCAATCATCTTTTGTAGATTTATAATTCTCTATTAACTTTAGTTGCCCATTCTGATACCATTCTCTCCTTTCCCCAACAGGAAATGACATTTTACGAGTACGTTTAAAACCTATTTTGTCTCTTCTTTTTATTTGCAGTAAACTATTTTCTCCTTCTGATTTTTTATTTCCATTTTGATAATACGTAATAAACTTTATTACTTCTCCATCCTCATAAATAGATTTTTCAGATACTTTCCATTAAAGTGAAATTTCATTAACTCTCCTTTATATGTACAATTATCTAATTCAAATTTTGAGTATATTTTTGTAGTATCTTCTTCATATAAAATCAGCCATTTCCCATCTTTTAATCTACACTTTTTGTTTTTGTTAAAGTTATAAGACCTTATCCATTTTTGACCTTGATATTCTGGATAAACATAATACTCCACAGAATCCAAATTGATTGTTTTTATTTCTTGTCCAAACAAGTTTAGTGCTAGTATTAATAACAATATAGTTAATTTCATGTTCGTATTGATATTCCAACTAAGGTCAAAGTTAATCATTTAATTCATAGTAATTTATTAATTCCTTGTTTCCTTTGTTTCCTTGTTTCTCAGAATTTCAACAACATATAAAAATACTTTTGTGCCATTTTCAGAAAAACAATACATCAGTTTTCCCAATTTAAGGAATAACAATACTCTGACGTTTAAAAGTATAACCAAAAGTTTCTAATTCTTCAAGTACAGGTTTATATAGTTCCGGAAGATTTGGAGGCATTCTTAAGCCTGTTGCTTTTATTTTGCCTTCGAGAATAAGTCTGGCAGAAATTGCTGCCGGCAATGCAACAGCTCTCGACATTGCAGAATCGCCATAAGGTATTCCTTTTTTCACCATTGTTGCAAGTCTCTTCTCTTTTCTGCCATCTTCAAATTCTGCAATCACTTCAATATGTAGGATTATCATATCGCTTTCGTGTGGTTCGTAGCCCATGCGTTTTATCATTCGATCGAGCAGAACATCTATTTTTGTTCCTTCTTTTAAATCTATTGTGCGATCGTCAAAAAGTCCGAGCCATTTCAAACGATGGATAATATCGGCATTATCATAAACATTCAAATATTTTGCAACATTCAGTTCAAGGTCTTTTGTTGAATCGTTTCCAATTAATGTTGACATCAATTGTCGGTATGTAACATTAGAAAAATCATGCACTTTTTCTTTATCAAGAAAACCGAGTTCCATTATGTTTCTTAAATTATTGCAATATCCCGAATAGCGGAGCAAACCCCTATAAAAAGTGATATTATTTGGAAGACCAAAAGGTTTGATATATTTTTCAACATCTTTGTTCGGGTAGGTCTCAAATGTTCCTAAACCTTCAATTTCGGTTAGCCAGAAATGTGTAAAAAGTTTATTGCCCGGCACCTTTACTTTTTTCCCATTTTCAATATACTGAGCTGCAGTTTGAGCTGCAACAAATACTGTATTCGGATCCCACGAAAACTTATACAACATAGGATTGTTATTGAATTCATAAGCCGGCAATCCGCTGCCATACGATTTCAGGCTAAGGATTTTTCCGCCCTCTTTTTTAATTTCATCTATCAGTAGCTGAGTGCCAAAGTGATCAATTCCCGGAACCTCTCCTAATTCGTTCAAAATTAATAGACCTTTCTCTTTCGCTTCTTTGTCAAGAGCCATAAGTTCAGGAATTTCATAAGCAGTAGTTACCATATTTTTATTGCATCGAAGACATGATTTGGCAACATTGATGTGCATAGGTTTTGGAACCATGCTTATCACAATATCTGATTGCGAAACAACTTTATCGAGTGCATCGGGTTCGCCCGCAGACCATCTGACAGCCGTTCCCAACTTTCTTCCATAAATAACATTTTCTGCTGCCGAAACTGTACGGTTTACCATAAAAACCTGATAACCACATTTGTCAATAAAATAATCTACAAGCGGCTTTGTCATTTTGCCGGCTCCTATTATTGCTACTTTTTTCCTTTTCGTCTCATAAACATTATTGATTTTCTTCATAATGGCTAATTTTATTTATAAATTATAGTCGTAAAGATATGATTTTTATTTACATTTTTCATTAAAATTGGCTAAATACAATATTGAAATACTTGAAAACATTAAAAATGAAACAAGATATGGGATATGATAAAAAACTCAATACATATTTTAGATTTTTAGAAAATTTGGACAACTTTTAAAATCATAAAGTGAAAACCGAAAATAAAAATTGTATTTTTTGGCTTTTTATTAAAATAAATATTATTTTTGTATTCGACATGCAATTTAATGCATATCGAATGGATTTAAAAATAGCTGATTATTAATATTTTAGTTAATGGCAGGATCGAAAGGGTCAAAATATTACGATGTATTTCTAAGATATGAAATACGATTAGATTTGAATGATAAAAATGTCATTAATGACAAATTGTTTAATCTGTTTAAACAAATTGACATAGAAGGATCATTAAGTCTGGCAGCCGAAAAAATGGAAATCAGTTATAGAAAAGCTTGGGGTGATATTAAAAAGGCAGAGGAATTGTTGGGTTTTTCTTTTGTAGAAAAACATCGTGGAGGAGCCAAGGGTGGGAAAAGTTTCTTAACTGAAGATGGAAGAAACATTGTTGAGGCTTATTTTGAATTAATCAACGAGTTTGATAACTCGCTAAAAAAAATAACAAAGAAATTTTTTAATGAAGTAAATAAGTAATGCGAATTTTAATTGGGATTGACGATACAGACAATAAAATTAGTCGAGGAACAGGTTTTCGTTCGCGTCAGCTTGGAAAATTGATAGAAGAAAATAAAATTGGATTTGTTGGCTCAATAACACGCCATCAGCTTTTTTTTGATTCCAGAATTCCTTATACTTCTCAAAACAGTTCTGCATGCCTCGAAGTTTTTTCCACGGAATTCCTAAAATTGGTAAAACTATCGAGAGAATTTTTGATTCGAAATAGTGCAGAAGGTTCCGATGCCGGTTTGGCAGTTTCTATATTCGAAAACATTAATGAGCAAATTGAGAATTGGGGTTTACGTGCCAAAGAAGAAATCCTTACTCAAAAAGAAGCCTACCAAATAGCTAACGAAAAAAACATATATCTCGAAGGATTGACCGGAGACAAGGATGGGATTATTGGAGCTTTGGCAGCTATTGCTCTACGAAAAACAGCTAACGATGGGCGTTGCATCTGGCTCAAGGGAGCATAACTTAGAGAACTTAATGGAATTTATTCTGCCGCTGAACTATTCGAGAAAATAAATGTGGATAAAATAGTTGATAAAAGCGGAAATTCTATTCCAAAAAACGAAAGAATTGATATTGGCAATTGGCTCAGGCCCGTGCTGAAAAATAATAATATTGTAATTATAACTGAAAAAATAGACGATGAAAACAATTATGAATGGCGAGTTTGTACAAAAGACTATATCAAAAGCATTTCCGATTGAAAGAAATCAGACAATCAGAGAGATTTTGATTCTTGCTTTTTTGGGAGTTTTTGCGGTGGTTTTAAGAGCAAAGCTACGAATACCACTAAGTATGCCCGGACATCATGGTTTGGAAGTTATGGCTATTTTTCTGATTGGACGAAGCTTTTCGAGAATTTCTCTGGCTTCTACAATTTTGGCTGTAGCTGCGGCATTTACTATCTTGATTCCTTTTTTTGGTTTTAAAGATCCGTTTTTGCCAATAATTTATATTCTCATGGGAGTTGCTATTGATTTTCTTTATAAAAATATAAAAGGATTCAACTCAAACATTGTATTATTTGCAATTCTCGGAGGAATTTCCTATATGATAATTCCTTTATCAAGAATTGTGATCCATTTGTTGACAGGTTTTCCATATAATTCTTTTATTAAAGCTGGATATTTTTTGCCTGTCTTGTCTCATTTTGTTTTTGGGCTTGCCGGTGCATTGTTGGCTGCAAGTTTAATTAATTTTACAAAAAGACTTAGAAAACAGATGTTTAATTGAATGTTTATTTGTAACTAATCAATGTATGATAATAAATAGTAACATGCTAAACTAAATCAAAATGAATAATATAAGCGCAAAGGTCGCCATGTAAATCGCAATATTTCGCAAAGCAAACATATTCAATAACTTAGCGTTCTTTGCGGTTAAAATTAGCTTCACAATAATCACAAATTCAGCACTTTAAACACACTTGTTGATGTAATGGACATTTTTCAGGCTTTTATTCAATATTGTTTTACATATTTCATTTTATAAAAGGGACTTCTAAAAATAGTTTAAACCCATTTTGTATGCAAATTGTGTGCAAATAAAAAAACGGCTACATCAAAAAATAAATGTAACCGTTTAAGTGTCAATGTGGGCGATACTAGATTCGAACTAGTGACCCCCTGCTTGTAAGGCAGGTGCTCTAAACCAACTGAGCTAATCGCCCTTTTTCAATTTCAAAAAGTGCCGCAAAGATAGAGCTCATTTTCTATTCTGCAAATAAAAACTTCATTTTTTATGCGAAATTTTAATATTGATTTTTCAAGACAACTATTGCCTGATAAACAGTATTTTACAACAAATAATTTGCAAAATAAACTTTATAAAACTTCAGCAACAACAAAAGTACTACCTCCAACAAAAATCAAATCCTCCTTTTCGGCATATTTTTTTGCCTCCGAAAATGCAATTTCTACCCTTGAATACGATTTGCCCCGAAGATTGTGCTTGCCGGCATTTTTCATTAAAATCTTCTCATCTAATGATCGGGGGATATTTGCTCTGGTAAAATAGTAGTGTGCATTTTTCGGAAGAATTTCAAGAATTTTATCAATATTTTTGTCATTCACTACTCCGACAACAAAATGTAAGTTTTTGAAAGGGGTATTTGAAATCTGAGATAATACTTCCATAATTCCACTAATATTGTGAGCCGTATCGCAAACCACCAGCGGATTGTTTCCAATGATTTGCCAGCGTCCCTGAAAACCAGTAGTCTCTGAAACTGAAGCAATTCCATCATAAATGTTTTTTTCAGAAATTGCAATTTCTAACTTTTTCAATTGCTCTAAGGCATGCAGACTTGATATAATATTTTTCCTTTGATAAACTCCTAATAAATTAGATTTTAGGTTTTTATATACAGCTTGTCCATCTTTTTCGAGATGAAATATTTGCTCATTTTGTAAAGAAAGAGTCGAGTAATTGCATTTATAAATTTTGTCGGCAAAAGATATAGGAGTTTCTCCTAATTTTGCTTTTTCTATGAAAACCTGTTCTGTTGAATTTTGGGTTTCACCTATAATTACCGGCACATGTTTTTTAATAATTCCTGCTTTTTCTTTAGCAATTTGTTCTAAACTAGTTCCTAAAAATTCTGTATGGTCATAACCAATATTTGTTATAATTGACAAAATTGGATTTATGATATTGGTAGAATCAAGCCTGCCGCCCATACCCACTTCAACAACAGCAATGTCAACGCATTTTTTTGCAAAATAATAAAACGCAAGTGCGACAGTAATTTCGAAAAACGAGGGTTTTATTTGTTCAAAAAATGTTTTGTTTGCATTAATAAAATCTACGACCTCAGTTTCTTCAATTTTCCGGCCATCAATTTTAATTCTTTCCCTGAAATCTTTTAAATGAGGAGATGTATATAAACCAACTTTCAGTCCTGCTTTTTGCAAAACTGAAGCCAAAATATGAGATACTGAACCTTTTCCATTTGTTCCTGCAATATGAATGGATTTGAATTTTTGGTGAGGATTTCCGAAATAGTTGTCTAATAAAATAGTATTATTCAAATTATTTTTATAGGCAGCCTTTCCTTGTCGCTGAAACATAGGCAATTGCCTGAACATATATTCAACCGTTTCACGATATGTCATAAAATTGTTATATTTACAAATTATTTTATTTGTGCAAATTAATGAAATTTAAAGTTGATTAAAATGAAGATTCTAAATATAATTCTAATAATAGTTTTTGCATCCTTCAATTTACTTGGTCAAATTGTGAATGCCCCAGAAAGTATAGTATTTGATGAAATTAGCAGCAGCTACTTAATATCGAACACAGGAAATGGAACCATCATTAAAATGGAAGAAAATGGGACCTTGCATGATTTTGCTAGCGGACTGTTTCAACCACGAGGCATTCTTCTTAAAGACGGTAAACTTTTCGTTGCTGAAGGAAATCGCATTTCAGGATATGATGTAAATAGCGGGAACAATATATTTAATATTGATATTCCGGCAGCAGCATTTTTAAACGATATATGCGGCGACAACAATGGTTTTCTATACACAAGTGCTACCATTAATAACAAAATTTACAAAATAAGTATTTCTAATAGCAATTACAGTATTTTTGTTGACTCAAATTTAGATTCACCAAACGGATTGCATTTCGATGCTGCAAACAATAGAATTATTTTAGTATCATTTGCTGCCTCAATGCCAATTCAGGCTATCAATATGGCTGACAGCAGTGTAAGTAGTTTATTTATTCCAAGTTTGAACTACCTTGACGGAATTTGTGTTGATCATAATGGGAACTATTACATATCGACTTGGATAAACGAATTCGGTACAGGCAATGGAAAAATTCTGAAATATGATGCAAATTTTTCACAAGAAACTATTTTAGTGGATGGTTTTGCCGGTCCTGCCGACATTTCGTTTAATATTCATAAAATGGAAATTGCTGTTCCTAATATGATTGGTAATAGTATTCTTTTCGTTGATTTATGCAATGTAAATACCGGCGAAATTTCGGGAGATACTATTGTTTATGAAAATACTGCAATTACTTATTCTATAGAAAACACTCCAAGTTCTACTTATAGTTGGTTGATTAGCGGTGGAGCTATCGAAGCAGGAATGAATTCTAATTCTGTTGATGTACTTTGGGGAACAAGCGGCACAGGAAAAATTTCGGTTCAAGAAACCGATCAATATAATTGTCAAGGCGAAATTGTCCAAATAGAGGTAACAATAAAAGCTCCGTCACACGTCGAAATATTAAATCCCTTTAAACTAAATCTTTATCCGAATCCGGCTTCAGATTTTTTCGCAATTAATTATAGTTTACAAAACACAAAAAATGTGGACATCTCCATTTTAGATAAAAATGGGAATTTTGTCTCCTCAATTACTGATGGCAAACAAAATGTTGGAGAATATAATTTACGCTTAAATTGCAAAAGTATTGGAATCTCGTCAGGGATTTATTTCATCAAATTTCTGATTGACGAACAAATTTTTATCAAAAAGATAGTTATTATTTAATCCTGATTTTTTCGTAAAAAATTATAGAATTATCAATAGATGAAATATTTCAATTCATAGCTTATTTCAAATTTTTTTGACATTTTTCATCGAGCAATGAGGCATTGATAGCCTCATCGGTGCAATATTTTTTTGTGCATGTATAACATTCATTAACCCTACGGCGGGCTATTCTTTGGATATTCAGCAAATGTCTCACCGAAATATTGTCGGTAGTAATATTTTTCCCACCGGAACCACAAGCCAGTGTCAACGATGGTTGAAGTGCATTAAACGTGCCTCCAAGTGCTCCTTGAGACGATGGTGTATTTACTAAAATCCTTCCTGCATTCATAATTGAAGAGAAATATTCTATCTTTTTTTCTTCTTCCGAAAAAATGCTCACAGTGTGCCCAAGTCCACCGTGTTCGTTAATTTTCAGGCATTGCTGAATTGCTTCATCAAAATTTTCGACTTCATAAAATCCAAGAATTGGTGCTAAAATTTCTAAGGAAAGAGGATAATTTATTCCAACCTCACTTAGTGGAGCAATCAAAACGCTGGTATCTTCCGGCACGCTAATATTTGCCATTTCTGCAATTCTAAACGCAGATTGTCCTATCACTTCAGCATTCATAACTTTTTGCGTTTTATTGAAAGCTATTTTTTCTAGCTTCTGAATTTCATCTTCCGAAAGAAAATATGCTTTTCTTCTTTTGAATTCTTCTACAACTTCCGTTGAATTTCTTTTCGAAACAACTACAGATTGTTCGCTGGCGCAAATAGTTCCATTATCGAAAGTTTTTGAGAGCAAAATTTGATCGACTGCAAAAGGGACATTGCAACTTTTTCCAATATAGACAGGTACATTTCCAGGTCCGACACCTATCGCAGGATTTCCAGAACTGTATGCAGATTTTACTAATGATACCGAGCCGGTGGCTAAGACTAATGCAATCTTTTTGTGCCCCATCATTTCTAAGGTTTGTTCTTTTGTCGAACGCCTCACCCACTGGATACAATTTTCGGGAGCACCAGCCTCCAAAGCCGCCTGATAGCAAATTTTGGCTGCCTCATTCGAGCATTTTCTGGCTGCACCATGAGGTCTTATAATTATTGAATTTCGAGTTTTTATTGCAATTAAAATTTTAAACAAAACTGTAGATGTTGGATTTGTTACAGGTGTTACTGCAAAAATAGGACCTTTTGGCTGCGCATATTCAACAATTTCATTTTCAGTATCTTCATAAATTACACCTACAGTTTTTCTATCTTTTATATCTGAATAAACCGACCAGCTTGCAATAATATTTTTCTCCACTTTGTCTTCCCACTTTCCTAAATTGGTTTCCTTAAAAGCCATTTTTGCCAAAATTATTCTATTATCAAAAGCAGCTTCATACACACGCCTTACAATTTTGTCGGTTTGTTTCTGTGTTAATTGCCGAAATTTGGCTGCAGCTTTATTGGCATTCTCAACTATCTCGTTTACATTAAGTATTTTCATGTGTCTGATATTTAACAGCTTAACTGAACATATTTATTGTTTTATTTAGTTCATTTGAAATTTAAGTCTCAAATTTAGTTTTTTTGATTATCGTAAAAAGCTTCATAAGATTTGTTTAATGAAATATCTGAAATTTGCAAACTATCAATTATTTTGATTTGCCCAGTTTTGATTTGCTATTTCATTTAATAATTTATTGAAATAGCTTTCTATATCGGTTTTTATTTTGGGTCTTTTCAAAACATTTTTGTAACCGTAGATTGGAAATCCTTGATATGAACTACCCTTAAAATATACTTTATAGCCATAATAATCAGTAGCATACATTTCAATATCTACAATTTCAAGTTTTATTATTTCATCTCTAAAACTGAAATTTATTGAATAAATAGCTTCAATATTTACATCGGTACCTGAGCTTCTGATACTTAATAATTTTAGAGTATGTGTTTTTAGTTTGATAAATTCGCCATCAATCGTTTCTTTCAATGTATCATTAGAGTTTTGGTAGGTCTCTATTATATAATTCAAAGTGCTATCATAAAGATATTTCGCAGTTTTTCGTTCAACTTTGATAAAAACAAAAGTTTTTCTCAGATCGTTCAAATTTTTCAGTCCATCGGGTGTTACAATTATTTTTTGTCCGTATGTAATTGTATATAAAATAATTAAAGATAATGTAAATAACTTTTTCATGTATAAGTTTAAGAATTGATACTATTAGTTTTTCGCATTTCAAATTTTTTCAAAGTGCATAAATAATAAATTTTAATTTAAATAATTTATTTATATCAGTGTCCGAAAACGGACACAAATAAACTATAAATGAAACACTTTCTTTTTTGAAAACACTTTACTCTCGCATAACAGTCTAAATATTTGCAGTTTATAATTTTTGGCATAAGTTTAGTTAAGTCGAAGCCCGAGTTTAATTATTATTATTTAAAATTTATTAAAAAAGCCATGAGAAAATTAGTATTGAGTTTATTAGCAGTAAGTATTTTAAGTGTAAATTTTGTATTCAGCAATCCAACTACAAAATCGATAAAAGTTTCCAAAACTGATAAGGTAATTGAGATTTTAAAGTCGAAAATAAAGTATCCCATATTTGCCGAGGAAAATAATATTGAAGCTGAAGTTTTGGTTTCCTTAAAAGTAGATAAAAACGGTGATATTGAAGTTGAACAGATTAATTCTTCAAATAAAATTATGAGTTCGGAAATTTTACATCAGTTAGAAAAGATTAAAATTGCTGTAGATGATAGCCTTATAAATCAATTGTTAAATTTTAGGTTCGTGTTTGAAATTATATAGTGCCTCTAAGAAAACAGTTCAAAATTAAAAACATCTCTTTTTGCGATATTTCTATTTTTTTCATTTGTCTAATACAAAAGCATTTACTGCATGAAAGAAAATAGAAATCTCATCAAAAATTAATTATTTTATA
>JABHKC010000044.1 GCA_018692315.1 Bacteroidota bacterium
CACACAACTTCCAATTTGTCGCGAGTTTCCTTGAAGTATGCAATGCAAGCAGATTCATCAGGAAATCTGTTAGTAAATTCAAATAGGTTCATTTTTTCACACAAAGATAATAATTTTGGGCGAAATTCCTGATAGTCATTTTTATTTTTTATTAAGATTATGAATTCCAATAATTTGTGATTTTTTGTTTTCTAAAACCTAATTCTTAAATGCCTAAAAACAAGATCTTTCAAATTTATGATATTTAGCATTGAACAGCCCTGATTTTGAGCTATGGAAATTTTGATAATTTGCATAAAGAAGAGTAATATTTTGTAGAAGAAATAAATGGTTTGTTTTTTTTTCATATATTTGGAAATGAAGTATTGTAGAATAGCAGTTTAGTTACAAAATGAATATTGGTAGATTATGAATATGGTTTTAATGAATGCTTTGAATATGGAAGTATTAAACACTGTATTAAATACGACACATGTTTTAATAACATTTTTTTTATTCTATTTCGCATATTACCAAATAAAGAAACTGAACTCTGTTAACAATGCAACATTCATACAATCAATTACCTCAAATTTCAACAAAGCGGAAGTTATGACAATATTTACACTTCTATATTCGAATAGTGTAAAGTTTGAAACAAATGATGACATTCCAATATTTAAAATTGACATTAATAAAACAGAAAAGATATATCCTAAACTAATATACCCAGAAAAAGGATACTACACAGCAGAGGAAATGGATTTTTATGTGTTAAACAACTTGGATGATGTTGGCTTATATGTTGATCGTAGGTTAATAAAACTTCAAGATGCTCATACTACATTCGGATGGTATGTGAATTTGGTTATGAATAATAAAGCAATTAAATCATATTTTGATTGGCAATTGAAATTTCCAGAAGAATCATTTACATTTATTAAACTCAAACAACTAAATAAAAGATTTGAAACAATTCTTTAAAAACATTAAGAAATCAGTTTTATATTGCAAAAAAAGTAACAAATGCACCTAACCGATGGCAGATAATGCTTTTATCTACTATGACCAATTGCAAGTAAAATATATTTTTATAAATATTTTATTTTTTTTATAAAAATTTATGTTATTTTTGTATATCGAATAATAACAACCATGATTGTTATTAAAATTAATTAAAAAGAATTAAGTTATGAAAAAAAATGCAAGTATTTACATGTTTATTCTTATTATGATTCTATTAATTGCACAAAGCTGTAAAAAAGATGAAAATGGATTTAACATAAATCAACAATGGGAAATCCTTAATATTCCAGACAATAGAGGTTATGATGATTTTGTATGCTCTTTAAATAAGCTTATGTATGGCTTTGAAGATGATCTATACTTTTCAAATGACAATGGAAATACCTGGAATAACATTTCTAATGAAGTTTCCAATGGTACCAGTATTACCAGTTTTTATATTACAAACAATAATTTATATGTAAGTACTTCTTCATCATCACCATTTTATGAAGATGGTATTTATGTATCCGCAAATGAAGGTAAGACTTGGACTAATATTGGAGAAGGTTTGCATAATTACTTGACCTATTTAAATGTTTATACATTATATGTAAATGAGCCAAATATAATCGTTTACAATGGAGGTTATCTAATATTTACCTCAGAAGATAGTGGTAATACTTGGTCTGTGTCTAATTTATCAGGTGTTCGAGTAACAACTTTTGTTTCTTATGGTACAACTGTTTATGCAGGAACTGATGAAGGTTTGTATTCTTCTAATGATAATGGAATGAATTGGACTTTAGTAAGTGTTTTAGATTCAGAATATGTAATATCAATAGCCATAAAAGGCACAAACATCTTTGTTGGAACAACAGATAATGTGTTTTTTTCTAATAATGGAAGTTCATGGAGCACAATAAATAATGGTTTGCCTTCAAATATATATTCTTCCTCTGTCTCCATTAGCGGTAATTATGTTTTTGCTGGGATTTCATCAGAAGAAAGTGGTGGAGTCTATTTTTCTGATGACAATGGAGATAATTGGGTTAAAATAAACAACGGATTAACCTCTAATGTTAATATTGAGAATATTGAAATTAACGATCATTACATTTTTGCAAGTGCTGATGATGATGGACTGTGGAGACGTCCTTTATAAAAATCATAATAAAAAAATCTAAACCTTGCATAACCCGTCAACACAGATTTGCAATCCGTGCATACAAAAACACGAAAAGCATTTTCACATCGCCGCAATATTTCCCAGCTCACGACAACATGTTGTCGGTATGATTTGATAAAGCTACTCGCCCGATTGCATAGTATGTACTACAAATAAATAAAAATTTCTTCAATAGAAATAAAAAAGTAAGCACTCAATACTTTTTATTGTGCTGATAACAAGTCCAATAGGAATTGAATGCAAATGATCTCATTTGAAATACGTGGTATTTTGCAATTCAGAATTCTTTATGACTTACATCATTATTTCTTGCACCTATATCTATTGATATTCTATCCAATGAAGGATTGTCAAATGGATTGAGTTGAGTAGATACAAAACGCAAAATAGCAGGACGCTCCTACGGAACTATAAAAAAATATGAGCCATATTTTACAAACAGTATGATGCTCCTATGGAGCAAAAAACAACAAAAAGCCACAACAAGACATCTTGTTTGGAAAAAACAGCAAAATGATAAAAAGATAGCTCCAGCAGAGTAAGCTGGTTGTAAAATGTAATAATAAAAAATAAGCTCCAAAGGAGCCACCTGTTTGTAGAAAGATATAATCGCAAAAACAAAACCAGCTCCAGCGGAGCGACCTTTTTGTGAAAAATAATAGAATGAAAAAAAGATAGCTCTAACAGAGCAAGCCGTTCGTAGAAATTCCTAAACAAAACAAAATATTTCTTTTGTAAAATCGTAATAATTTATTAATTTCGGCATTGCTTTTTTAGAAAAAAAATAAAATGTAAATGACTGAAATAGAAAACAATAATAATGGCGTAACTGGATATTCTGCTGATAGTATTCAGGTTCTTGAAGGATTAGAGGCTGTAAGAAAACGACCTGCAATGTATATTGGCGATGTAAGTACAAAAGGACTACATCATTTGGTATATGAGGTTGTAGATAATTCCATTGATGAGGCACTAGTAGGATATTGTAATAATATAGATGTTTCTATAAATGCAGATTGTTCAATAACAGTCATTGACGATGGACGAGGCATTCCTATAGATTTTCACGAAAAAGAACAAAAATCTGCTTTAGAGGTTGTAATGACTGTACTTCATGCAGGTGGAAAATTCGATAAGGACTCATATAAAGTTTCAGGAGGTTTGCATGGTGTAGGTGTGTCTTGTGTAAATGGATTGTCATCCCATTTAGCTGCAGAAATACACAGAGAAGGATATATATATAAGCAAGAATACGAATTCGGTAAACCACTCTATGATGTTAAAAAAATTGGTACAACAGAAAAAACTGGAACGATAATTACATTTTATCCCGATGCTTCCATTTTCACAACTACTGTTTATAATTTTGAAATTCTTGAAACCCGACTTCGAGAATTAGCATTTCTCAATAAAGGGATAAAACTTTCTATCGTTGATAAACGAGAAAAAATTGAAAATGGAAATAATGAAAGTGATTATAGGCAAAAAACATTTCTTTCAAAAGATGGTCTAAAAGAATTTGTTGAATTTTTAGATGCAAATAGAGAGAGATTAATTCAGGATACAATAAATATTGAAACTACGAAACACGATGTTCCTGTTGAAATTGCTATGCAGTACAATACTTCTTATGGCGAAAATATTCATTCATATGTAAATAATATAAATACACATGAAGGAGGAACACACCTTACTGGTTTCCGGCGAGGATTGACCAGAACCTTAAAAAACTATGCCGATAAATCCGGAATGCTTACAAAACTAAAGTTTGATATTAGTGGAGACGATTTTCGTGAAGGACTAACAGCTGTAATTTCAGTAAAAGTTCAAGAACCTCAATTCGAAGGACAAACCAAAACAAAACTTGGAAACTCAGAAATTAGTAGTGTTGTAGATCAGGCTGTTAGCGAACTTTTGTCGAATTATCTCGAAGAAAATCCGAAAGATGCCAGAACAATTGTACAGAAAGTAATTCTTGCGGCAACAGCTCGTCATGCCGCTCGGAAAGCCAGAGAATTAGTTCAACGAAAAAATATTCTTGGTGGTGCCGGTTTGCCCGGAAAACTTGCCGATTGTTCGGAAAGAGATCCGACACTTTGCGAAGTATTTTTTGTTGAGGGCGATTCGGCGGGAGGTACTGCTAAACAAGGTAGAGATAGAAAATTTCAAGCAATAATGCCGCTTCGTGGAAAAATTTTGAATGTTGAAAAAGCAATGATGCATAAGATATTTGAAAATGAAGAAATAAAAAATATTTACACTGCCCTCGGTGTTTCAATCGGGACTGCAGAAGATAGCAAGGCTTTAAACCTCGAAAAAATACGTTATCATAAAGTTGTAATTATGACCGATGCGGATGTTGATGGCAGCCACATTACAACATTGATTATGACTTTCTTTTTCAGATATATGCTGGAACTTATTGAGCGAGGTTATCTTTATATTGCAACCCCACCATTATATCTTGTGAAAAAAGGCAAACAACAACAATATTGCTGGAGCGAAGAAGAGAGAATTGCATTTATAAATGAAATTGGTAAAGGCTCGGAAAGTGGAGTACATATTCAACGATACAAAGGACTTGGTGAAATGAATGCCGAACAATTGTGGGAAACTACCATGAATCCTGAGAGAAGGACCTTACGGCAAGTTACCATTGACAGTGCTGCTGAAGCCGACAGGATTTTCTCTATGCTTATGGGCGACGAAGTTCCACCAAGAAGAGCATTTATTGAGCAACATGCAAAATATGCTAACATTGATATTTAAGGCAAAATATTTTAGAATAAAATATGTAATTCTCTGAATTGATTTGTGATGGGAAAACAAAAGATAGCTGTAGTTTTATCATCAGTGCGATTACAAATTTATATTTCCTCGTTTTTTATTCTAATCACAATTCTCGCAGCAATATTCAACTTCATTGAATTACAAAAAATCTGTGTTTGTATTTCTAATTATTTAGCATACTCATGGATACTTTTCGGAATTTCAATTATTTTTGGATTAATTCTTTTTCTTCAACTCACTGCTATTCAAGATATTAATATTCAAAACAAACGCATAATAGTTTTGACAATTTTGCAAACAATTAGTTTCATCGGAGGCATAGTAATATTTGTTTTATTTGGTGCCTTACTGTTAGATTTGTTATAGTTCATTCACAGCGCAACTGTAATTTCCTAAACTTTTGAATAATTTAATTAGCTTTGTTATTTAATATGAATTTATAGAATGATGAAATATAAGATAATTTTAGTCTTTTTTAGCTTAAGTTTTGTAGTAAATGCTCAAGTAGCTCCAAACAAATATAGAATATATTTTACAGATAAAACAAATACCCCCTATTCTATTCAGAATCCTGAAAATTTTTTATCGGAACGAGCCATTCAGAGAAGAATTAACCAGAATATTCCCATAATTGAAAATGATTTACCCGTAGATCCTGTTTATGTTGACAGTTTGATATCTTTAGGATTGGAAATCCTTAACACATCGAAATGGATGAACACTGCCGTTGTTTTCTCAACAGATACTGCACTTTTAGACACTATTCAAAATTTAGGTTTCGTTTCAGATTTATACAAATCTGCTTTACTATATGAAAACAAAACAACTAAAAATAAATTTGGTTATCAAATTAAAAATGAAAGCTTTGCAACAGATAGTTTCATTTTGTTTGACTACGGAGCAGCTTCCAACCAAATAAAAATGCTAAACGGACATATACTGCACAATCAGGGTTTTCAAGGACAGGGAAAAATTATTGCAGTAATCGATGCCGGATTTTATCATACAGATATTTTACCAGCTTTTGATAGTTTGTGGGCTAATAATCAAATAATTGGCACAAGAGATTTTGTCGATGGAGGTACAGTTTCATTTTCTGGACATACTCATGGAATGATGGTACTTTCTACAATAGGTGCAAACATACCGGGCGAATTTATAGGTACAGCTCCAAAAGCAAAATTTTGGCTATTGCGTTCGGAAGATGGTGCTACAGAATATGTAATTGAGGAAGATAATTGGGTTTCTGCAGCAGAATTTGCTGATAGTGCCGGTGTAGATATAATCAATACATCTTTAGGATATAACACTTTCAACGATCCAAGTCAAAATCATACTTATTCTGATTTAGATGGAAATACAACTGTAATTTCTGTTGGAGCTGATATTGCTGCAAGTAAAGGAATGTTAGTAGTTGTTAGTGCCGGAAATAGTGGAGGTGGCTCTTGGCAATATGTTACTGCACCTGCCGATGCCGATAGTGTTTTAAGTGTTGGGGCTGTAGATGAGAATGAAGTTTATGTTGGTTTTAGCTCTACTGGCCCAACTCCTGACGGTAGAATAAAACCAAATGTTGCAGCAAAAGGTTATGGTGCTACGATTCAATCAACGGGAGGTCAAGTTAGTTCAGGAAGTGGAACTTCTTTTGCTAGCCCAATAATTGCTGGTATGGCGGCTTGTTTATGGCAAGCAAACACGGATTTAACAAATATGGAAATACTTCATGCAATTGAAGAAAGTTCCGACCAATTTTTTTCGCCTGATTCATTAAAAGGATATGGTGTACCAGATTTTGCTGCATCGAATTTAGTTTTACAGAATATTGAATATGATGACTTTTACAATGAAAATCATACAAAAACATTTCCTAATCCGTTTACAAATCAAATTAATATAGAATTTTATAGTGTTGATAGTCAGTATATCAATATTGTTGTTGTTGATTTATTAGGAAAAATTGTAAAAGAATATTCTGTCTCTCTTAAATTGACTTCATATAATAAGGTATGCCTTAACAATTTGCAAGACTTACAAAACGGAATATATTTTGTAAAAATTAGTACAAATTTAAGGTCCTATCAATCTAAACTTATAAAAGTAAGTAAGTAATGTCTTTAAGTAGTTTTAATAATTTATTAATGTACTAAAACCAATTATCTCAATACAAAATTTCACACAAATGCAAATCTGAAAACGATTATTAGATAAATCACAATTTCAGATTCATTCTCAAAAAACGTTTAAATACATGAATCTCGAAAGAAAACTATGGCAATGGGCAATACTGATTTTTTTGGCAATTATTTGGGGTTCATCGTTCATTTTAATGAAAAAAGGACTTGATTCTTATACAGATTACCAAGTTGCAGCTTTTCGAATTTTCATTTCTTTTGTAGCTTTTATACCATTGATAATTAAGAATTTAAAAAAGTTATCGAAAGAGAATGTAAAGTCTTTGTTAATTGTTGGTTTCATTGGAAACGCTTTTCCTGCAATACTTTTTGCCAAAGGTCAGACAGAAATAAGTAGTTCGCTTGCAGCAATGTTAAATACCTTAGTTCCTGTATTTACCCTCGTTATTGGTGTTATTTTTTATAAAATTAAAACTAATATAGTAAATATTTTTGGAGTATTGATTGGATTAATTGGAGCTGCTGTTTTAATTTTTTATAGCTCAAATGGATCATTCGAAGGAAATTACTGGTATTCAGTTCTAATAGTTGTTGCAACAATGTTTTATGCAATAAATACAAATGAAGTGAAAAGTAAATTGCAGAATTTAAGCGGAGTTTCAGTAGCTGCATTATCCTTTCTGATGATAGGTCCATTTGCCGGAATTTATCTTATATTTTCAGATTTCACAAAAGCAAGCGAAAGCCCCGATCGTTTATTAAATTTCGGATATATTTGTGCTCTTGCATTATTAAGTTCATTCACAGCTATTATTATTTTTAATGTATTAATAAAACATACAACGGCTTTGTTTTCTGCTTCTGTTACTTATATTATCCCTGTATTTGCGATATTCTGGGGAATATTAGATAATGAAACTGTCAGCTTGATTCAAATATCCTCTGTTGTTATTATTTTTCTCGGAATTTATTTGGTAAACAAAAAAAAAGGAACTCAATCGTAATTTTGAATTCCTTTTTTAAAGGTAATTGATTTTAATAATCTAAAAGACTCATTTTCATGAACCACTACATTTTATCCAAGATAAGACTTCAATAGCTTACTTCTTGATGTGTGTCTTAATCTCCTAATTGCTTTTTCTTTAATTTGACGGACTCTTTCGCGGGTCAAACCAAACCTCTCTCCTATTTCTTCTAATGTCATTTCTGTCATTGAAATACCAAAAAATAGTTTGATAATATCTCTTTCTCTTTCGGTGAGAGTAGCAAGTGCTCTATCAATTTCTCTGCTTAGAGATTCGTTAAGCAAACTTTTATCGGCAATTGGCGAATCGCTGTTAATTAAAACATCTAACAAGCTGTTTTCTTCGCCATCGACAAAAGGTGCATCCACAGAAACATGACGGCCTGAAACTCGCATAGTATCAACTACTTTTTCTTTAGGAATTTCTAAAGCATCGGCCAATTCTTCAGGTGATGGTTTTCTTTCAAATTCTTGTTCGAATTTAGAAAATGCCTTATTTATTTTGTTTAGCGATCCTACCTGATTTAAAGGAAGTCTGACAATTCTGGATTGTTCGGCTAAAGCCTGCAATATTGATTGTCTAATCCACCAAACAGCATACGAAATAAATTTAAAACCTCTTGTTTCATCGAATTTCTGGGCTGCTTTTATTAATCCTAAATTACCTTCATTAATTAAATCCGGCAAATTCAAACCTTGATTTTGGTACTGTTTTGCTACAGAAACAACAAAGCGTAAGTTTGCTCTTGCTAATTTTTCTAAAGCAATTTGGTCTCCCTTCTTAATTCTCTGAGCCAATTCAACTTCCTCTTCAACAGTGATAAGTTCCTCCCTGCCAATTTCTTGTAAGTATTTGTCTAGAGAAGCACTTTCTCTATTTGTAATAGACTTTGTTATCTTTAATTGTCTCATTTACTATATTTAAAAATTTTGCAAAAATAATACTTTAACCTCACAAAACAAATTTTTTGTTCAATTATTTAACTGTTAAAAACAATCGTTTATTATCTCATATTCAGCACATTATATTTTTGTAATCGTTGTTATACGAACAGCTTAGCTTTTAGTTACATTTTTTTGAAATTAAATAAATTTTATTTTATAATGTTTTTATGCATGACTAAAAGATATACTGAAAAAAATACTATAAATAAAAAACCCTCTTTATTAAACTAAAGAGGGTTTTTTATGAAATAATTAAAACTTTAGACCATTTCAACAACAATAGCAGAAGCTCCTCCCCCGCCATTGCATAATCCGGCAACACCGGTTTTTGCATTTTGCTGTTTCAAAACATTCAGAAGTGTTACAATAATTCTGGCACCAGATGCTCCTAATGGATGACCAAGAGAAACTCCTCCTCCGTTTACATTTACAATTTTTGAATCAAGTTCCATTTTCTTTAAGTTAGCAAGCGCAACCACAGAAAATGCTTCATTAATTTCATAAAAGTCAATATCTTCTTTTGTCAAACCAGCTTTTTCTATTGCTTTTGGAATAGCTAATGCCGGTGCGGTAGTGAACCATTCAGGGGACTGAGCAGCATCTGCATAGCCTCGAATTTTGGCAATTGGTTTAACTCCAAGTTCTTCTGCTTTTTCTTTGCTCATAAGTACCAAAGCTGCAGCACCATCATTTATAGTTGAAGCATTTGCGGCAGTTACTGTTCCATTTTTAATAAAAACAGGACGTAAAGCTGGAATTTTCTCAAATTTTACATTTTTATATTCTTCGTCTGTATCAACAATAATATCTCCTTTTCTTGAAGGAATAACTACTGGGACAATCTCTTCTTTAAAAAGACCATTTTCCACTGCATTTGCTGAGCGTTTATAAGATTCTATTGCAAATTCGTCTTGCTCTTCGCGAGAAATATTCATTTCTGTAGCACAAAGCTCGGCTGCATTTCCCATATGGTAATCATTGTAAACATCCCATAATCCATCTTTAATCATTCCGTCAAGTATTTTTCCGTGCCCTAGTTTCAAACCCGATCTTACACTGTCTATGTAATGAGGAACTGCTGACATATTTTCCATACCGCCGGCTACTACAATGTCGTTGTCGCCTAACATTATTGATTGTGCTGCAAACATAACTGATTTCATTCCTGAAGAACAAACTTTATTAACAGTGGTACATGGAACGTGATTTGGAACACCTCCAAAAATTGCGGCTTGACGTGCCGGAGCTTGTCCAAGGTTTGCTTGTAGAACACTTCCCATAAAAACCTCATCGATACTGTTTGCATCAATACCTGCTTTTTCTATAGCACCTTTTATTGCAGTTGCTCCCAATTTTGTTGTTGGAACTTTTGATAATGAACCACCAAAACTTCCAATTGGAGTTCTTACTGCCGAAACAATATATACATCTTTCATACTATAAACATTTAATTAATTTTCGATAAAAATAGTAACAAATTGTAAAAACCAACATGAAATTTCGCATGATTTTATCATTATTTTCACAAAAGCTATTAATATGCTAAATATTAAGCGATTATAATTATATTGAAGGAATTAAGTTTGTTGATAAGCGAACTTACTGAGATTCATTATTGCTTCTAATCTATCATTAGAATGAACAAAAAAATGATTTTCGAAAATATTTTACACCCAATATGTTATGTCTTTTTTAAAATAGAAAACCTAAAATACTATGGTAAAACAATTCGGAAGCCTATAAAGTTGTAGCTGTAGTACGGGTAGGTGTTGAAACGACGGGAAAGCTCACAGCTGATGAAACTGCCGTACCAGCTACCACCACGATAAATGCGGACAGAGCCCGATGTAGCTCCTGTTGGGTTGTTTGTTCCCGATGGATAGTTAGTTTGATGTCGGTCTGCTGTCCACTCCCAAACATTACCGCTCATATCGTATAAACCAATTTCGTTTGGCAGTTTTGTACCTACAGGATAGCTTTGGTTGCTACTATTTGAGCTGTACCAGGCATAATTTCCAAGTGAGCTGCTGCTGTTTGTGCCTGCATAAGTGTCATTATATGTTCCGGCGGCTTGTGCTATGGCTGCTCCTCGTGCTGCTGATTCCCACTCGGCTTCAGTGGGTAATCTGCCTCCTGCCCACAAGGCATATGCATTTGCTCCATACCATGTTACTTCAATTACCGGGCAATCGGCTGTTGGGGCATGATTACTACCACCAAAATAAAAGCTGCTGCCGTTATGGTCTATGGCACAATATGAGCCATTCATATCAATATACTCAATATTCCCATAAGCAGCATCGAAGTAACTGCCAGTGGCATTGCAGTTTATACTGTTCAGGAAAGCAATAAACTCGGTGTGTGTCACTTCGTATTTGCTTATGTTGTAGGAGCTTAGTGTTACATTGGTGCCATTTATATCGTAAACTCCGGCGGGGATTTGTACAAAACCTTCCGGTATCGGTGGTTCGTTTGCAAGATAAATTATAGTATCAGCTAAATTCATTTTTATTTGATAGCCTTGCCCGGGTTCTATATCGCCAATAAGATTAAATCCATATTGTGGCCAATAAACATTTCCAATCTGGTCTTTTACTAAATCAATATTTAGACCGATAGTATAAAGCATTGAATCGATTGGTGCTACAGCTTTTCTCAGATATCCAATCATGCTCCATCCGGCAGGAACTGCAATTGGGGTTTGTTCTGGACCAAGTTCAATACCAGAAATAATAAGTGTATCAGCAGTGTTTGTTTTTATTTGATAGCCATGTCCAATTGTAATATTTCCAATATTATTTATTCCATATTGCGGCCAAAACACAAGTCCCAAGAAGTTTTTTGTTATATATACATTGTTTACAATTTCTGAAAAAACTGAATCAAGCAATGGATACACAGGGTTTATATATGTTGAAAAAATATTCCAACCGGAACTTAAAAAGATTTCTTGTTCGTCATAAATGATTTCTATCTCATAAGAACTAGTAAAAACCTGATTCACTGTATCTGATATAGTTAAATAATATATACCATTTGCCAATTGATCAATATCTTCGGAGGTTTCACCGTTCGACCATAAATATGAATATGGCGGAAGTCCACCCGCAACACTAATATCAATTGAACCTGAAGTTTCACCTATTGGGCAGCCCTCAATAGTAACACCTGTAATCATTATCGGTGTAAATGCAATTAGAGAATTTAATACGCTATATCCTCCAGCAGAAAAATTTCCTTGTTGTGGTAATCCTGACAAATAAGTTGCTTCTGCATCAAACTCACTTTGGTCTGAAGCTCTCCATATTTTCCATTTGAATTCTTCATTTGTTGCAAAGCCATTGTTAATTCCACTTTGTGTTTCGTAAGCGATAATGGAAATTTGGCTGCCTGTCAATTGCGTATATCCACCACAAGCAAGCCCACCTGAGTTTAAATTATAAAAAACTCCAACATAATTGCCCACAGAAATCTGAACTCCATTGATAGATACAGGAATTGTTCCTTGAGCAAGAATGGTGTGCGAAATGCCTGTGTTGGTATAAGTCCAAGCTGGCTGCGAATAGCTATAAGTAATAGCAAAAAGAACAATTAATATACTTGTAATTTTTTTCACAATATTAGTTATTTAAGGAATGAATATTTATCGCAAAGTTAAAAATTCATTTTAATTGCTAAACATTATTTTTATCACTAATTTCATTCTTTTATAGGCAAATTATAATTTGTCTATTGAAGTTAAATGTTGAAGTTTTAAGGCTTTGTAGAACTTTAAAAGACGATTTGAGATTCATAGTGTGTTCGATTTAAAAGTGATTTGGTGATCCGAAGTCACCAAATCACAAAATTAACTTTCCTGTGTTTCGTTCGAGGCATTTCAGACATAGCAATACGCACATAATCCTTTTAGTTTTTTTTTAAAATTAATTAATCAATAAGTTCTTTCAATCGAAATACTTTTACATATTTGATTATTTTTGTGCGATTTTTTAATGAAAAAATAAGAAAATGAAGTTTTTTATAGATACAGCAAACCTCTCTGAAATAAAAGAAGCTCAGGATTTAGGAATACTTGATGGAGTAACAACCAATCCTTCACTTATGGCAAAAGAAGGAATCAAAGGAGATTCTAAGATTTTGAACCATTACAAGCAAATTTGCGAAATTGTTGATGGCGATGTAAGTGCCGAGGTAATTTCTACAGATTTTGAAGGAATGATAAAAGAGGGTGTTGTACTTTCCAAATTGCACCCGCAGATTGTTGTAAAAGTTCCGGCTACCAAAGATGGAATTAAAGCCATCAAATATCTTTCAGGAAAGGGAATAAAAACAAATTGCACATTGGTTTTTTCTCAAGGCCAGGCTCTGTTGGCTGCAAAAGCCGGGGCAACCTATGTTTCGCCATTTATTGGTAGATTGGACGATAATTCTACCGATGGAGTTGAACTTATTTCTCAATTAGTAGAAATGTTTAACTACTACGAATTTGAAACTCAGGTACTTGCTGCATCTATTCGACATACAATGCACATTATCAAGTGTGTAGAAGCCGGCGCAGATGTTGCAACCTGTCCTCTTAAAGCAATTCTCGGACTATTGAACCATCCACTCACTGATATTGGGATTGCAAAATTTTTAGCAGATTATAATAAGTAATTTCAAATAGCTTTAAACATTATGTTAATAAAAATATATCCACAAAACCCCAGCGAAAAGCAAATAAATCGAATTGTTGAGATTCTTCAAAAAGGAGGAATAGTTATTTGTCCTACCGATACGGTTTATGGAATGTGTTGCGACATAAATAATCATAAAGCAGTGGAGAGAATAGCCGCTATTAAAGGCATTAAAAGGGAAAAAGCAAATTTTTCTTTCATTTGCCACAGCCTCTCGCATCTTGCCGATTATGCAAAACATGTTGACAATAATGTATATAAGCTAATGAACAGGAACTTACCCGGACCTTTTACATTTATTCTAAATGCAAGCAATAAAGTTCCCAAATTGTTTAAAAGTAATAAGAAAACTGTAGGAATAAGAGTGCCAGAGAATAATATTGTTAGAGAAATTGTCAGGATTTTAGGGAATCCAATAATGTCAACTTCTGTTTACGACGACGATGAAGTTCTGGAATATACAACCGATCCGGAATTAATTCATGAAAAATACAAAGATATTGTAAACGTAGTGATAGATGGAGGTTATGGCAACAACGAAGCATCAACCATTGTGGATTGCACAGATTCAGATTATGAAATCCAGCGTCAGGGAATTGGTATTTTAGAAACATAAGCCATATTTACGCATTATTATCTTATGAAAATCTAAATATATTCAGGCTACCTAAAAACTATCATATGTTAAAACTAAAATTACATTGGCAAATATTGATTTCATTCTGTTTTGCAATTGTTTATGGAATATTTTTTAGCGAATATGTTGGTTATGTAAGTTGGATGGGAGTATTATTTCTGCGTGCCCTAAAAATGGTTATTATTCCGCTTATTTTAACATCAATCATTTCAGGAATTGCCAATATTGGAAATGCCGAAAATCTTGGCCGCTTAGGAATAAAAACCATGCTATATTACATGGCGACCAGTATTCTCGCAATTCTCACAGGCTTGTTTTTTGTAAATCTCCTAAAACCTGGAGTAGGCGCAGAATTGGGTCTAAAAGAAGAAGTTGTTGGACTAAATGAAGCCAGCGAATCGTTTGGGGATACATTAATCAACATAATTCCTACAAATATTATTTCAGCTATGGCTGAAAATCAGATGCTTTCGATAATATTTTTTGCACTAATATTCGGATATTTCATAAGTAAAGTTCCTCATAAGAATAGTGTTTTTCTTACTAATTTCTTTAATTCGGCTTTCGAGGTAATGATGAAAATTACAATGTTTGTAATAAAATTTACAGCTTTTGGAATTTTTGGTATTGTAGCAAAAGTTGTTTCCGAGCAATCTGATTTACCTGAACTTTTTGGCCGTCTCGGTATTTATATGCTTGCTGTAATATTAGGTTTGCTTGTACATGCTTTTATTTCCTTGCCCCTTTTGCTGAGGTTTGTTGGAAAAGTTAATCCACTCAAACATTTTTCTGCTGTTACTACTCCGCTATTAACTGCTTTCTCTACTTCATCATCGAGCGCTACACTTCCATTAACAATGGATGCAGTTAAGCATAAGTCAGGAGTTTCAGATAAAATCACAAGTTTTACTTTGCCTTTAGGTGCAACAATTAATATGGACGGAACTGCACTATATGAACTTGTAGCCGCCATGTTCATTGCTCAGGCATATGGAGTTGAACTTGGATTTTTCGAACAAGTGATTGTTGTTCTAACAGCCTTGCTTGCCTCGATTGGTGCCGCAGGAATTCCAATGGCAGGATTGGTTATGATCACAGTAATTCTTTCTGCAATTGATCTCCCGCTCGAAGGAGTAGGTTTAATTCTTGCAGTTGATAGAGTTTTAGATATGTTTCGTACTTCTGTAAATTGCTGGAGCGATACTTGTGGAGCCGTAATAATAGCAAAATCGGAAGGCGAAAAACTGAAGGTTCAAACTTAAAAACTTTTTCGTTTTTGTGATTATTTTTAGTTTAATATTGCTATAAATCACTTTGTTTTCATATATAATATTAAGTAAATTTGCTATCTGTTTACTATTAAAATATTTTCATTATGAAAAATTCAAGAAAACTTTCGCAAATATTTTATACAACTTTGGGATTATTGATTTTACTTCAATTAAGTGCAATTTCCCAAAATACGAAAACTGAATCATCAGATATCAAGCATAATATTATTGAAAAAGAAATTGTTACAGAAAGTGATTCGATTGCTAATATTGAAACTAAACAAGGATCAACTATTATAGGTAGAATTATTAAAAAAGGAAATGTTAAAATAGTTATAGAATCTTATGAGTTTGGAGAAATAACAATTTTACTGGAGAATATTAAAAATTTAGAAATTGTTTCATCTGATAGGATAATAAATGGTAAATATTGGTTTGAAAATCCGCATGATTCGAGATACTTTTTCGGACCTACAGCACGAAGTTTGAAAAAAGGTGGAGGATATTTTCAAAATATGGAATTGATTTTAATGTCGGCAAATTATGGAATAACTGACAATATATCTATCGGTGGAGGTTTTTCAATAATGCCTGATGTGGAAATATCAAAACAATTGTTTTTTTTCCAACCAAAGATTGGATTTCAAATTAGTGAAAAAATTAGTGCTGGTGGCGGTTTATTTCTTTTTGGAGCTTCTGAATTTCTTGGTAGTATTGTATATGGAAATTTGACTTATGGAAACTCTGATATCAATGAAACCATCGGTTTAGGTATTGTTTCATTGGATGACGAATTCTTGAAGTACCCAATCTTGATGATCAGTGGAATGCAAAGATTGTCTCCAAGAATTGCTTTAGTTACAGAAAATTGGATTTTTAGTGAATTGCAAATAGTTTCTGCTGGAATCAGATTTTTTGGTCAAAAAATCAGTGTAGATTTAGCTTTAATAAATTTATTGCAAGATCCTATTTTTCCAGGAATTCCTTATGTCGATTTTGTTTTTAAGTTTTAAACTAATGCTTAAAATAAGATACATTAATCCGTTATATACAAGACAAATATATTTGCTTGCATTAGTTTTTTTATATTCCTGCAATTTAGAAAATTGTTATCAGGCTACAGGAGGAGAAACAATAGAAATTAGGCAATTGTCAGATTTTAACGAAATAGAGATTAACGATGTTTTCGATATTTATCTGCAACAAGATACTGTGAATGAAATAAAAATAATCTGTGGTGAGAATTTAATTCCACAAATTTCTACTAAAGTTTCAGATAAAAAGTTGGTTTTATCGAACAATAATATTTGCAATTGGACCCGCTCATTCAAAAACAAAATTGAAGTTACAATTAGCTTTATTTCAATAAAATACTTACTATTAAATGGGGAATGTAATATTTTTTCGAATGATACTTTATTTGGAAACAAAATTCTGATTGATAATTATTCCGGAGTTTCAAGCATGCAACTATCTTTAAATTACGATACTATTCATTTCAGTTTACATAGCGGAACCGGCGATTTTATTTTGAATGGCAGTACAAATATTGCATATTATTATAATCATGGCACAGGATATTTGTTTTCTCAAGAATTAGTTTGCAGTAAAATATTCATCACAAACAGCTCTACCGGAGATTGTTATGTTAATGCTACAAATTCTCTATTTGTTTCGATTATTGGAAATGGAGATATTTATTATAAAGGAAATCCTGAAATTAACTTTGGAGAAATGACTTCAGGTGGAAAATTAATTGAAATTTTGGAATAAAATTGACGAAAATCAATTCTGAATATTGATCAGCAGTCTTTTATATAAAAAGAAATTGAAGACTGCTGACCAAAAATATTGTACTAATAAGCCTTCGCAAACAAAACTCGCATATTTGAAGGTTTACCTGATATTATGCATTTGCCTTCCTCTTCAGTAGAATCGAAAGGAATACACCTAATTGTAGCTTTTGTTTCATCCTTAATTTTTTGCTCACTTTCGGCTGTACCGTCCCAATGAGCTAAAACAAAACCACCTTTTTCCTCAATTATTTCTTTAAATTCATTGTAGGAATCAACTTTATTAGTGTTATTGCTCCTAAAATCGAATGATTTTTTATAGATATTTTTCTGAATTTCGGTCAATAAATTTTCAACAATTTCTTCGATGTTTTCTTGTGGTATAAACTCTTTGGTAAGAGTATCTCTCCTTGCGATTTCAAGCGATTTGTTTTTAACGTCCCTCGGACCTATCGCAATACGAATAGGAACTCCTTTCAATTCATATTCGGAAAATTTGAAGCCCGGTTTATGAGTATCTCTATTGTCATATTTTACGATGATTCCTTTAGATTTAAGCTTCTGTTCTATTTGTTTTGCAACAATATCAACTTCTTCAAATTCTTTGTTTCCTTTATAAATTGGAACAATAACTACTTGAATTGGTGCAAGCTTTGGAGGAAGAACTAATCCCTTATCGTCGCTATGAGCCATTATTAAAGCTCCCATCAATCGAGTAGAAACTCCCCATGATGTTGCCCATACAAATTCTTGTTTACCTTCTTTTGTGGCGAACTTCACATCGAATGCTTTTGCAAAATTTTGCCCTAAAAAATGCGATGTTCCCGATTGCAAAGCTTTACCATCTTGCATTAAAGCTTCTATAGCAAAAGTCTCAAGTGCCCCGGCGAATCGTTCGCTTTCTGTTTTTGCACCTTTAATAACTGGTAGTGCCATCCATTGCTCGGCAAAATCTGCATAAACATTTATCATTTTCATTGTTTCTTCTTCAGCCTCAAGTTTCGTTGCATGTGCTGTATGCCCTTCTTGCCAAAGAAATTCTGCTGTTCTTAAAAAAAGACGAGTTCGCATTTCCCATCTAACAACGTTTGCCCATTGGTTTACCAAAATCGGTAAATCTCTATATGATTGTATCCAGTTTCTATAGGTGTTCCAGATTATTGTTTCTGAGGTGGGTCTGATTATGAGTTCCTCTTCCAATTTTGCATCATCATCAACGACTACACCTTTACCATCAGGATCATTTTTTAATCGGTAGTGAGTAACAATTGCACACTCTTTTGCAAATCCTTCGACATGACTTGCTTCTTTGCTAAAAAAGGATTTTGGAATAAACAAAGGAAAATACGCATTAGAATGTCCTGTATCTTTGAACATTTTATCTAATTGTGCTTGCATTTTTTCCCAAATTGCATATCCATAAGGTTTAATCACCATACATCCTCTCACGGCTGAGTTTTCCGCTAAGTCTGCTTTTATAACCAACTCGTTGTACCATTGCGAATAATTCTCGCTTCTACTTGTTAAAAATTTTGCCATCTTCTAATTTTTGGTATAATAATTGTAAATTGCACGTTTGAATTTATTGCAAAGAAAAAGAAAATATTTATAAAAATGATATTTAAAGGAGGAAAGAAAATGAAAACAATGTTCAAAATTTTTGTAGTTATACCTTTATTGTTTGTTGGATGCTCAACAACGGATTACATTAATTCAGGATATACAGATGACATATATTATTCGCCTGACGACCAGGAAGTTGAAATTGAAAAAGAATATGTATATGTTGATACAAATCAAACTAATCAAGAAAACTCAAATAATGAATATGTCTATAAAAGTGGCGGAATAGCCGAGGAAAACCAAGATTTTGAAAATAGAGATTATTCAAATTATGGTAATGATGAAAATTTAGAAAATCAGAATCAGGAATATTATGATGATGAGGAATATGAATACTATCCTGAAGAGGAATATTATGATGATGATTTTGAATATGACGATTATTACGATTATCAGTATGCTTCACGAATAAGAAGATTTCATAATCCTTATGTCGGTTGTGGTTATTACGACAATTATTATACAAATTATTATATGTATAACCACGATCCATACTACTGGGGTTCAAGCATTTATTTGGGCTACAATTGGTGGTATCCTTCATATGGATTTTATGGATCTTATTATAGTCCATACGGTTTTGGATTTGGTTTTGGCTACAATCCATTTTATTATTCCTATTATTCACCATATTATGGATATTCTGCAGGATATTATCATGGTTATTGGGACGGTTACTATTCAGGAAATTACGGAGGAAATTACCATGGCGACAATTACTACAATAGCTATGACGGAACAAATTACTACTATGGACAAAGAGAAAATAGTAGTACAGATGGGATTGTTGATAGAGGAAACACTTCGCTTGGAAGAAAGTTTGAAAATTCAATAAAAGAAAATGGTGGCAATATTCATTACGTTTCTACCAATGGAAGTTTTTCGAATTCTGCTGCAATTTCTAGCACAAAATTACCTGTCGATCATAAAATAACAAATTCAAAAGCTCCTCAAAATTTGCCTACTGCAAGCAACTCTCAATCGAATAGTTCTGTACAGAGCGATGCTAAAAACATTAAAAACCCAAATAATAATTTATCAAATAGTACTACTCAGCCTACAAAAACTAATGTTAGTGAAAATAGTAAAATTCAAACTAATAGGACTATTTCTGAACAATCTTCAAAAAAGAATATAGACCCAAGTTCAAAATATTCGAGTAACACTAAAACCTACCAGGATTATAATAAGGAAGTTTCGAAAAATACTCAATCAAGTAAAACAAGTAGTAATACAAGCTCAAAGCCACCACAATCAAAAAAATATATTTCGAACACATCTAAATATAAAAAGCCAAGTAATACTACTAAACCAAAATATAATAGTGATTCTCGCTATAAATATTCTGATTCTAAAACATATTCAAAAAGTAGCACGAACCAAAATTATTCAAAACCAAAAAGTAGCACAACAAGCAATTCGAATTATAGAAAAAGCACTTCAACAAAGCAAAATTATACTAAACCTACTAAAACTTATTCTAAACCAAATAAGACCTATAATAGCCCAAAAAGAAATTCATCTTATACGAAACCACGATCTAATTCAAGTAGTAGCAGCTCAAACCGAAACTCACGATCGAGCTATAGCTCACCGAGCAAAAGTGCAAATAAAAAATCATACAGTTCTCCGCGTAGTAGTTCAAGTTCAAGCCGTTCCAACTATTCTTCACCTTCAAGAAGTAGCTCAAGTTCAAGCCGCTCTAGCTATTCGCCCTCAAAAAGTAGCTCAAGTAGTTCATCTTCAAGAAGCAGCAGTTCATCTTCACGTTCTTCATCAAGTTCAAGCAGAGGTCGTAGATAATTTTGTTGTCAACAGAAGTTTAAAAAGCCATTAACTCAAAAATCAAATAATCATGAAAAAAGTAATAAGTATAGTATTTTTCACATTGTTAATCACAACAATTTCATTCTCGCAAAATGGAAGCGATGCTTTGAGATATTCGCAAAGTTTTCCGCAAGGTACCGCCCGATTATCAAGTATGGGTGGAGCTTTTGGAGCACTTGGCGCCGATTTTTCCGCAATTCTTATTAATCCTGCAGGATTGGGTGTCTATCGTAAATCGGAATTTGTTCTTACACCGTCAATTTCATACAATAAAACATTGTCGAACCTGAATAACCACGCTTACGAAGATTTCAAATACGATTTTGGACTAAATAATATTGGTCTGGTTGGTACATTCAAAACCGGAAATAAAAATGGATGGATAAGTACAAGCATTGCTTTCGGATATAATCGTATAAGAAATTTCGATTTTAATACTCTCGTAAAAACAGATGAAGCAACAAGCTCTATGCTCGACGAATTTGTCTATAATGCAAATAATGGAGATATTCGAAATTTTTACGAAAAGATGGCAATCAATACGGGTGCAATATATTTCGATTCTTTATCGAATATTTACACAAACGATTTCATAAAATATAACAATTCCGAATATGGACATTTACAGCGACGTTCAATAAATACTAGTGGAAAGATGGGTGAATATGTAGCTGCAATAGCGACAAATTTCGATAATAAAGTTTTTATTGGAGCAAGCATAGGTTTTCAGAAAGTGAATTACTCAAGCACTTCTATTCACGAAGAAGAAGATACGAGAGATGAAATTGAATATACAAACAGATTCATTTACGAAGACAATCTCAAAACTGAAGGAATTGGTATAAATTTCAAATTGGGAGCAATTGTTAAACCTGTACAATGGATAAGAATTGGTGGAGCAATTCATTCGCCTACATTTTTCGACTTGAAAGAAGATTTTAATTCTACAATGGATTTCTTTATGGATAACGAAATCGACCAATTCAGAGATATTGCAAGTGGCGGATATGATTATGAATTGACAACACCTTTGAAAGCTATCGGTAGCCTCGGATTTGTAATATACAAATCTGCGATTGTTAGTTTCGAGTACGAATTTATCGACTATTCGACCATGCGATTGAGAAACGGTGGCGATGGATACGATTTTTACAATGAAAATGAAGAAATTCAAGGAAAATATGTTTCAACCGGAAATCTGAAAAGCGGTGCAGAATTGAAATTTGGTCCTTTAAGTTTGAGAGCTGGATATTCCTTATATGGAAGTCCTTACAACTCTGATGCATTAAATAAAGATGCTTTCACAACAGCCTATTCCGGTGGTTTTGGAATAAACAGTAAAAGCTTCTATTTCGATTTTGCATATGTTTATTCACAACAGTCGATAGAATATGTTTTGTACCAATACTCGGATCCAGTAGTTTCTACGATAGAAAAAAATCCAAATCAACTAATGGCAACATTAGGATTTAGATTCTAAAATACATTTTATAGATAGTTAAATTAGAAGGAAGCTGGAGACGGCTTCCTTTTTTTTGTTATAAATAATGAATATCGAATATTGAATAATGAATTTTAGAAAACTTCAAATAGTTATTTTGTCATATATTCTTTTATATGTTGGGTTGCCCATTGTCTAAATTTTGTAGCTACATGCGATTTTTGTGAATTGTTTTCTTGTACTTTCTTTTAGTTTCAATGTGTATGAATGCTAAGCGTTGGCATTTTAGAAATTTCCAAATAATTTTTTTGAAGGGGTTAAAGTTAATATTGCCTCATCTTCAATCTTTTCATTACTTACCTTATCTGCATTTCCAAATTCTTCAGTTAAAGTTCCTTCTTGATTGTATGTTAAGATATATTGAAACCGCTGTCCTTTTAGTTCAAACTGTTGTGTTTTTGTCTCAAAGTATTCGTACAAATGGACAAATTGTGCTTTATCAACACTATCAAAAATACCATCGTGAACTAGAAATCTTGGAGCATTTAAGTTTTTATACATTGAATTAAATAACAATGAAATATCGTAAATAAGTGTTCTTACATTATTTTTGCCTTTACCAAACATTGATGAGTTTTCTAGAAAACTGATTGCAATTTTTGATTGTTTATCTGTTGCCCCAATATCAAATATTGAATTATCATCCTTATATTCAGGATAAATTGCATTATACGTTTCGTGTATAATTTTTGAAAGTTCATATTTATAAGAACTAATTTCTTTTTCAAAATCCAAAACTTTAACTTCAAGCTTTTTTATTTCAACTTCAATTTCTGTTTTTTCTATTTTCAAATCTCGATAAATATCAACCCTCCCTTTAAGTTCTGAAAGTTCATTTTTCTTTTCTGTTAATCTATAATGAGCTTCCGACAGATCTTTAATAGCTTCTTCATTTGAAAGAAAATCAAAAATATTTTTCCGTTTATTTTCTAATTCATTAATTTCCTTTTTTCTTTTATCAATTTTTTTCTTTAATTCTTTTACTTCTTCATTAATAAACTCTTTTCTTGATTTTATTAAATCTTTTTTAAATTTTATTGTTTCATCTAACGTTTTCTTGATATTCTCTGCAAGAAGTACATTAAATTCTTTATAAAGTTGCTCCACTCTTTTTGTTTGTATTTTAGTATCATCAAACTTTAAACTATTACTAAAAGCTTCTATTTGTTTTTTATCACTATAATTTTCAAACCATAATTGTTTGATTTTTGCAGTATATTCGTCTGCTTTTTTTTCATCAACTATATAATTTTCTTGAAGTTTAAAGCTTTTAATTGTCTTATCTAACTCTTCATATTCTCTTTGTAATTTATTTAAATTACTTGATATTTTTGCTTGTTGATTGTCAGAAAGACTTAAATCATACTTTTCTTCAAAAAATGATTTTATACCATCTAATGCTGGTTTAATTTTTTTTAATTCTGATTGATATTTGAAATTATTAAATGACAAAGCATTATCAATATCCATTAAAAACAAATGATATTGATTTAACTCTGTTTCATTTGTTTCTTTTATATATCTAATAGGGTCAGTAAAACCCTCTTTTTTATATTTATGTATTTTTAAATAAAATGGAATTAATTTTCTTAACCAAATATTTGTATAATGCCCCTCATAATCTTCTTTTTTGAAAATTAAATCGCACAGTTTAGTTTTTATTTCATCTTTTGTATATGGTGCAAATTTTGAATTGCTAATTGAAAATAAAATTTCTTTATTAGGATTGTCAAAAGAACGCTTTATAATATAATTAGTTTCATTAATCCCAAACTCTAAAACAACCGTTTTTTCTTTTAAATAACCTTTGTTATACGCTGCAAAAAGCCGTTTATTTCTACTGTTATAATCAGAAAGCAAAGCAAAATCAAGTATGTCTAAGAATGTAGATTTGCCAATATTATTTAATGATTTTTTTGATTGTGTAGATTTCTCTTTTTTACCAAAGATAAAATTTATACCAGATTTAAATTCCACTGGTTCAAAAGTAATAGGTTCTGTATATAGTTTATTTAAATACATTATTTTTTCAAGTAAATCTGAAATTCGTTTTTATCTACAATTTCTGAAAGCCATAAAAATGTTAAAGCATCATAATACGTATCAAAGCTTATATCTATTTTCTTTTTAATTTTTTGATATAGTTTTTCAATATTGTAAGATTGTGTTTTCAGCAATTTAATTATCTCAGAACCAATTACAAAAACATTCTTGTTTAAGTTTTCATATTTAGATGGAATAATCATAATTAAAATAATTTCTGTTGCTTATTTTTATTTTCATCCATTGTTTTTTTGCCAAAGTCACAAAATTCAAAGAAATATAAAATTAAAGCGATAGAATTTGCCAGATAATCAGGATTGTTAATATTTTGCTTTGGAATATATTTTTCAGACATTTTTTCAATAATTGTATAATCATCTATAATTGTCTGATTATCTTTTGTGTTTCTTATTTCTCTGTAATTTTTTTTTGAATTTCAATTTTTAGTGCAATTACTTTTTCTTGATTTTCGTTTGAAATAAACTGTTGAATTAAATCTTTACGTCTCCATAAATTACTAAAATAGTTTTCTATATTTTTACGATCAACACCTTTAAAATTTAGAGGAATTTTTATTTTTAAATCTGTTAGTTTATCTTTATTTACTTCATATACTTCCCCTATTTCTAACACATTATCATATATATATTTAAAGATATCTTCAATAATACCAAAATCTTTTACTTCATCAAAAGCAAAATAATTATTGACAGTACTACTATCACCAAGTTGATAACCTGTTCCTCCTTTTTCAATATTTTGTTTTTGACTTTTCATTTATTAATATTAATTGTACTATTATTTCCAGTTTGATAACCTGTACTTTTTTTTCCAATTTTCTGCTCTTGCTTGTTAATAAAATTTAGCTGTTTTTTATATTTATTCTTCTGTATCAACTGAATAATGCCAAAAATAAATGATATTAAGCCAAACAACCAACCTGATATTGAAATAAAATCCATAAACATTATTTTTTAACCAACAAAAGTACATATTTTATCTTTACTCAATCTCAATTTTATCAATTTCTCTTATTATTCTATAAATTTCAGAAAGAGCTACTATTATTTTTTGATAATATAAAATATCGTCAAACTCCAATTTTCGGTATTTCAGCCATTTTTGGGCAGCTTGATAACTACAATATAAAATTCCCAAGCTACGAGTAGCATATTTTCAAAATATGAATCAAAATTCACAATTGAAAAATATTATTTTTCCCCTTCAACAACAATAACAATTTCGCCTTTTATTTTTTTTTCTGAAAAATAATCTATCACTTCTATAATTGTTCCACGCTTGTTTTCTTCATAAATTTTTGTCAATTCGCGAGAAACCGAAACTCTTCTATCCTCACCAAAAAACTGAGCAAACTGATTTAAAGTTTTCAACAATCTGTATGGCGATTCGTAAAAAATCATTGTTCTGCTTTCTTCAACAAGTTGTTCTATTCTCTTTGTCCTACCTTTTTTTTGTGGCAAAAATCCTTCAAAACAAAACCTATCGCTGGCAAATCCAGAATTTACCAATGCAGGAACTAAGGCAGTTGCTCCTGGCAGGCACTCAATTTCAATGTTGTTTTTAAGACATTCGCGAACCAATAAAAAACCCGGATCTGAAATAGATGGTGTGCCTGCATCAGAAATAAGAGCTATGTTTTTATTAATTTTAAATTGATCTACTATTCTCGAAATTGCCTTGTGTTCATTAAATTTATGGTAAGATTGTAGCTTTTTTTCAATGCCATAATGTTTCAGTAGTTTTTGTGAAGTTCTGGTGTCTTCAGCCAAAATTAAATCTACTTCTTTTAGAATTCTAACTGCTCTAAAAGTAATATCTTCAAGATTCCCAATAGGTGTCGGAATTATATAAAGTTTGCACATTTTAGTTTACCTTAAAATCTAATGTATAGTCTCTCAAAAGACGAAATAAATCTTCATATCCTGATAAAGGAAGATCTTCCGATTTGTCATTAATATTATGATATTCTTTATATTCACCAATTGAGTAAATAAAAAAACTTTTTACACCCGCATCATAGAAATAATAATGGTCGCTATTTGCCGCAGCACCTCTTGAAGAAACTTTTTTCAAATAATTGTTTTGCTCATTTATTTCAACAAACTTCTGATATTCGTTTTCGAAAACTTTACCATTCACAATTTTAATTCCTTTTGAGGCATCGCCCACCATATCTAAATTAATTAGTATTTTTATTTGCGATAAATCGAAAAATGGTGAATTTACATAATATTTCGAGCCTAATATCCCTTCCTCTTCTCCCGAAAAAAACATAAATGCATATGAATAATGTGGATTTTCCGGCAAGCCTGAATAGTATTTAGCGAGATCCAAATTCATAGCAACACCGCTTGCATTGTCATTTGCTCCTGGAAAATATGCACTTTTCCCCATCATCCCAAGATGATCGTAATGAGAAGAAAAAACTATAAAACTATCGGTTTTGCCTTTTACATAAGCAATTACATTTCTGGAAGTGTAATTTTCTATATACTTGTTTTTGATATTAACAGAAATGAATTTATTTTCGTGTCCTATTTTTCCTCGTTTTATTTGAATAAGTGGGAATTTTTTTTCTGTTTGAGATTTTCTATATACTAACTTTTTATCTGCAATTTCAATTATTCCCTTTGCATTCACTACATTTGAATCCAATATTATTTCAATAAGTTCCAAAACATCTTTTCTATGAATTCCAACTGTATCTATCGCCAAAAAATAGTTCGACAAGTCGTTTGAAAGCATATTAAATAAGGCATCTCTGTGATTTACTACTTTTTTATTAATCCATGCAATTGGGAATTTCCCTTTGCAAGAATTTGATTGTGAGCCTACTAAATAATCAACTCCCGGAACAAGCTCATTTTTATCAATTTTTACTGATATGGCAGACGGAAAAGTATTGATTGAAAAACTAAATTCCTGAAAATAATCATCGTCAAATTTCTGCAATTTATTAGAAATAAGTTCATTTCTAATAAATTTTGCTGCTTTTTTATCTCCATTTTTTTCATATCCTCTTCCTCTGAAATTCTCAGAACAAAGCTCCGAAATTATTTGTCGAGCATATTCAATGTCTTGATTAAAAGCGGATAATGAAAATAAAATTAGAATTATTGGAAAAATATGTTTTTTCATATACTTGAGTTATATTTTAGGAAACCTCAGCTGATTGATCATTCGAATTTCAATAAGAAGACATTTATAAAAATCGCCTATTTATAAATTCCGAGAGCTTCTTCATAGCTTTTTCGTTTTCTGTATTGGCCTTACTTGTATTCAATATATCGAGTGCTTTTTCTTGATTTTCAGCCGTATTTATTAGGTTAATAGTATTATTATATTCATCTACATCGCCATTAAACAGTCCATTAATCAACCAGATTTTATCGTTTAATCCAATTGCATTTTTTATATTGTCGATAGGTTTCGACTTCAATAAAGTTGAAACATCTTTGTTTGTTTGCTTTTGCGAAAGCCTTTCGTTCACAGAAATAATATCTTTGTTTAGCTGCTCACCAATAATTTGTTTTTCACTTTTTTCAATATTCTTTTCAGATTTCAGTAACTCTTGCTCATCTGTTTTTTGGCTCTCAAACAAAGAAGGTTGATTTTTCTCATATTTATAGGTTTTTTTTGATTTTTCAGAGATCCGTTTCGGAGTTTTTGCTTCCTTTTTTTGAATGTTTTTTTGATCAGAGCTTGGTTTTTCTTTCGCTACTGAATCTTCTATTTTGGTATCTTTTGCTTTTTCGATAATAGATTCTTTATTATCAGAAATCTTTTGCATTTCATCTGTTTTGTCTGGTTCCACAGTTTTCTCTGTTGCATATTTTTGGTCAGAATCTGTTTCTTTAAATTCAATTAGCTTTGGTTCTATTGCAATTATATTTTCTGTCGGTTTTTCTACTTTTTCAACAGATTTAGTGATTTGTTTCTCTATCTTAGAATCTTCAATTGCGGTTTCATGCTTTTTTTGATCATCTATTTCGATTTTTGGTTTTGTTTTTTCCACTACTACAGTTTCAGAAACAATCTCCTTTTTGATGTTCAAATCGTCATGTTTTTCTGTTTTTTTATCAGTATCAATACTTCTGTTTGCCTCCTCCGGAAATGTTGGTACAGAAGATTTATTATTATTCAATAACTTAAACATCAAAAGTTCTTCATACAATTCCCTGATTTTTTCGAGCGAAAGCTCAATATCAAGAATTGGAATTTCGGAATAATTAGTAAAATTTTGAATTAACAGATTGATATTGTGGCTTTTTTCGATAATTTTTTTTACCTCTGAATTGTTACTCATTGCGTTTTATTTTTTTAAATAAATCATTTATATGCAAATCAAATCATAATTTTTAATTTTGTAAAAATAATTTAATGATTTTGAAAAATAAACGAAATTGAGAATAAATAATAATGTTTCTTGAAAGCAATAATAAAAACATACAACATAAAGGCTGGATTGAAGTAATTGCAGGTTCAATGTTTTCCGGTAAAACAGAGGAATTAATCCGTAGATTGAAGCGAGCAAAATTTGCAAAACAACGTGTTGAAATATTTAAACCTGAAATAGATACAAGATATTCTAATGATGAAGTTGTATCGCATGACTCGAATGCAATTTTATCAACACCGGTAAACTCATCTGGTAATATTCTGATGCTTGCCAACAATATAGACGTGGTTGGAATAGACGAAGCCCAATTTTTCGATAAAGCTCTTGTGGACGTTTGTAATAATATAGCAAATCGAGGAATACGTGTAATTGTTGCAGGCTTAGATATGGATTTTCAGGGAAAACCTTTTGGCCCGATTCCAGAACTTTTTGCTGTTGCCGAATATATTACAAAAGTTCATGCAATTTGCATGAGGTGCGGCGACCTCGCTCAATATTCGCATCGACTCAGCGATTCGGAAAAGTTGATTGTTCTGGGCGAAAAAAGTGAATATGAACCTTTGTGCAGAACGTGTTTTGGAAAATCTATTAAGAAATAAAATCAAATCTAATTCCAAAAGATTCATTAATGACACATACAAAACAAAAATTAGCATTTCCGTTTTGGCTAATTACTCTTTCAGCTGTATTTGGACTTACTCTTACAGTTTTAATTCAAGATGTTATGTTTCAAGATGCAATGGCGTTTAGCTGTGTTTCTCATAATATGGGTATTGGTATTGGAACTTTTTGGTTTCCACAGTACAGTACATTAAATATTGATAATATCCCTTCTTTTCACGAACAACTACCATTAGTTTTTGGGATACAATCAGTTTTTTACAGATTGTTAGGCGATAGTATGTATATCGAACGATTTTATACTTTTTTGATTATTCTTCTTCACATAGTTTTTATTAGCAAACTTTGGAGAATAATATTTAAAAACAAGCCCGAATACAATGCACTTGCCTGGCTTCCTGTATTATTTTGGATTATTATTCCAGTATGTTTCTGGTCTTACCGGAATAATATGCTGGAAAATACTGTCAGTATTTTTGCATTAATTTCTATTCTGATAAGTTACAAACAAATACACATTCAAAAAAATAGAATAATACCTTGGTTGTTATCCGGTTTCTTCATTTTTTTAGCTTCCTTTAGTAAAGGTATCGCAGGCTTTTTCCCTATTGTTTTTCCATTTTTGTATTGGCTAATAACACGAAAAATTAGTTTCAAAAAAAGTATTTATCTAAGTCTGATTTTAATCTCAGTGCCACTTGTTATTTACCTCATATTTTTGATAAATCCTGATAGTAGGCAAAGTTTGACAATTTATTTTGTCGATAGGTTTTTGAAAAGGGTAAATACTATGCCCACAGCTGATTATAGGTTAGAAACTGCATGGAGATTATTCACTGAAATGATACCTATATTAGTCTTTTGTGCTATTAGTTTATTTTTTGCAAAAAGGACAAAACTAAAATCGTATGTTTCAGAAAACTATAAGAATTTTCTTTTATTTGTAGCTATTGGGCTTTCAGGCACATTGCCATTAATGCTAACTATGATACAAAAAGGCTGGTATATGGTTCCTGCATTCCCGTTTTTTGCAATCGGATTCGCCATCTTAATTACACCTGCTATCAATGCATATCTTCAAAATATTGATATTCTGAATATTAGATTTAAAGTGTTTAAAGCATTCAGCATTTTACTTTTTATATCAGTAGTAATATTTATTACTTTGCAGATAGGAAAAATTAGTAGAAGCAACGAAGTTGTAACAGATGTGTATAAAATTGGTACAATTGTTCCAAAATTTTCAACAATTACTGTACCACCAGAAATGTACGATCAATACGATTTTAAACTTCAGGGTTATTTAGTCAGATATTTCAATATTAGCATTAGTCCTTACAAAGAATATGATTATTTCTTGAAAGAAAAAAAATCGAACTCATTAATCCCCGATAAATATGATGAAGAAATTAATTTGGATTTGAATGTCTATGAACTATATAAAAAATAAGTCAATCAAAATGAGATAAATGGTTTATGGAACTTCCAAAATTAGTAAAGGGAACTTCTAAAAATGCAAATTTCTTCGTTTTTTCAAAATTTCAAAATCCTCATTTACAATAGTAAACTGCGGTTTTGAAATTTCTTACGCCTTGAAATTTGCTATTTTAAGAAGTCCCCTAAAGTTGGAGGTCTAAGAAATTTACATTATTATATGTTACCATAAATATTTCAGACTTAATGCCATAAAAATTTTATTCAACAATATTTTTAATGACTCGTAATTGATGGGTATATCGTTTTGTATCAACATTGTAAATCCCATGATGGTCGATATTATCAATTCTTACCTTGCCTGAAGCATGAATAATTTGCTTTGAATTGAGCAAAATCCCAACATGAATAATTTCTCCGGCTTCGTTGTCGAAAAAAACCAAATCGCCGGTATTAGCTTCGTTAATGAAGTCTATAACTGAGCCATGTACAATTTGCTGGCTGGCATCTCTCGGCAGAAAAATATTGTTGATTTTTGCAACAAGCTGTACAAATCCTGAACAATCAATCCCAAATGGAGTTCTCCCACCCCACAAATAAGGTGCATTTAGGTAAAGTTTCGATGTTTCAATAAGAGAACTACGAATATTTTTGCCGTTTTGAAACAAAGGACTTTTTCGAAACTTAAATTTTCTGCCATCAAACCGAAAAGACCTTTTCCCATTGAAATTTGGAATGCTGCTACCTGCAACGATTGTGTGCTCAATTTTTTCTTTATTATCAATAATAGGAATCATTGAGTTTGATATTATGCTCAAATTCTTATTTTGCATATAATTGAACGAATATGTAGATATATCTGAGTGCATTTTTGCATCTATCCAGCCAATATAATCATCGAAATATGTTTTTATCTGTAACCAATTATCTCTGGTTCCCAATACATGATAAGTTTCTCCAAAAAGCAACTGACTAATCATTTCACTTTTTTCAGATGGTTCCTTCCTGATTGGAATAATGCTAAGCTTTGAAATTCCAATTTTCATCTGCTTTTTCTTTATAGACTTTTTTTTTCGACTTTTCATGTATCTTAATATATGGAAAATAAACTAAAAAATTATTTCAACACGAGAAAATAGTTATTGCAAAATACTGTCATCAACAATATTAGGTAAAGTTACTTTAAGTAATGGATTAAATTCCATTGCGCGTTTTATCGCAAAAATGGCTTCTTTATTTCTTGCCCAGCTTCTTCGGGCAATTCCATTGTTTACATCCCAATGAAGCATTGATTCAATGTTTGTTTGTGCATTTTCTGAACCATCAAGAAAAAATCCAAATCCTCCATTTATCACTTCGCCCCAACCTACTCCACCTCCATTGTGGATAGAAACCCATGTGGCACCTCTAAACGAATCGCCAATAACATTTTGAATTGCCATATCTGCTGTAAACTGCGAACCATCGTAAATGTTTGAAGTTTCACGATAAGGCGAATCAGTCCCTGAAACATCGTGATGATCGCGTCCAAGAACTATTGGTGCAGATATTGTCCCATTTTTAATGGCTTCATTAAAGGCTAAAGCAATTTTTGTTCTGCCTTCGCAATCGGCATATAAAATACGAGCTTGCGAACCCACAACCAACTGATTTTTTCCGGCTTCTTTTATCCAAAGAATATTATCTTTAAGCTGCCCAACAATTTCTTTCGGAGCTGTCTCAGCTATTTCTTCAAGAATCTTAGAAGCAATCTCATCCGTTTTTTTCAAATCTTCCGGATCCGACGAAGTACAAACCCACCTAAAAGGTCCAAATCCATAATCGAAAAATAATGGTCCCATAATATCCTGAACATATGAGGGATATTTAAACTCCTCAGATTCGCCAAATACATCAGCACCAGCCCTTCCAGCTTCCAGCAAAAAAGCATTTCCATAATCCCAAAAATACATTCCTTTGCCAGTCAGTTTATTTATTGCTTCAACATGACTACGCAGAGACTCTTGAACCTTTACTTTAAATAATTCAGGATTATTTGCCATCATTTCATTTGATTCTTCAAAAGATAGTCCTGCAGGATAGTACCCTCCAGCCCATGGATTATGGAGCGAAGTCTGATCAGAACCAAGCTCAATACTTATATTCGCCTCTGATAATTTGTCCCATAAATCGACTATATTTCCTTGATAGGCAAGGGAAACAGCTTCTTTATTTTGTTTTGCAATTTTTGTTCTTGATATAAGTTGGTCAAGGTCTTGATAAACTTCATCTACCCACTTTTGTGAATGTCTAAGATGGACTACTTTTGGATTAATTTCTGCAACTAAGCATATTGCTCCGGAAATTACAGTAGCTTTTGGCTGGGCTCCGGACATTCCGCCAAGGCCCGATGTTACAAAAATCTTACCTCCCAAATCTGTTTCTCCTTCACGCAAAATCTTCCTTCCGGCATTTAATACTGTAATTGTAGTTCCATGAACAATTCCCTGTGGACCAATATACATAAATGAACCTGCTGTCATTTGCCCGTATTGCGAAACTCCAAGTGCATTAAATCGCTCCCAATCGTCTTGTTTCGAATAATTTGGAATTACCATTCCGTTTGTAACAACAACTCTTGGGGCATTTTTATGCGATGGAAACAATCCTTGAGGATGACCAGAGAATAGTACGAGAGTTTGCTCTTCTGTCATTTCTGCTAAATATTTCATCGTGAGCAAGTATTGAGCCCAATTCTGAAAAACAGCACCATTTCCACCGTAGGTAATCAATTCGTGAGGATGTTGAGCAACAGCGTAATCTAAATTATTGCTAATCATCAGCATAATGGCTGCTGCTTGCTTAGATTTGTGCGGAAAATCATTTATTGATCTGGCAGTGATTTTATAATCGGGACGAAATCTATACATATAAATTCTGCCATATTTTTTCAATTCATCAGCAAATTCAACCGCTAATTCAGAATGAAATTTTTTATCGAAATATCTTAAAGCATTTTTTATTGCCAGCTTTTTTTCTTTATGCAATAAAATATCCTTACGTTTTGGAGCATGATTTATGTTCGTTTCATAGGATTTTTGATTAGGTAATTCATCTGGAATTCCCTGTAATATAGCCTTTTGGAAATCTTCAATTTTCATTTTACTACATTAATAATTGTTAAAATTTTGTGTGTAAATGTAGATAAAATTTATAAAGTATAAAGTTAATTGATAAATTTTGAAAAAGTTAATGTAAAGTGCTCAATTGCAAGCACTTCCCATTTAAATACAGATGAATTACAGTTCTACAATTAAACCATCGTAGGCGGGAAAAATATTTGTAGGGAGCTCATTTTCAATATTTTTGTGCAAACCCATCTGATGACTTAAATGGGTAATGTAAGCTTTTTCAGGTTTTAAGATGTTGAAAAGTTCAAGAGCTTCATCTAAAGTAAAATGTGAAATGTGCTTTTTTCTACGCAAAGCATTAAGAACAACTACTTTTGAGCCTTTTATTTTTTCAATTTCTGTATTGGAGATATAATTTGCATCGGTAATATATGTAAAATCCTTAATTCTATAGCCAAAAATAGGCAGAAAATAATGCTGTAACCTGATAGGAAGAAACTCCAAACTGCCAACTTTAAACTTTTGGTTCGAGATTTCGTGAACACAAATCTCAGGAACTCCTGGATATTTATCTTCTTCAAAAACGTATGAAAATTCTTTTTTTAGTGCATTATGAACCCTTTCTTCAGCATAAATGTCAATGATTTTATTGTTGAAAAAATTGAACGCACGAATATCGTCTAAACCAGCAATATGATCTTTGTGTTCGTGGGTAAAAATTATTGCATCGATATCCTGAACATTTTCTCTTAGCATTTGCTGTCTGAAATCCGGTCCGGAATCAATTACAATCGTCTGACCATCCTCTTCTATCATAATTGAAGTACGCAAACGTTTGTCATTCATAGAGTTCGACTGACAAACTTTACATTTACACGCAATTACGGGTACGCCTTGTGATGTTCCTGTTCCTAAAAAAGTAATTTTCAAATGTTTATATTTTTCATGAAAATCTTTAAAATAAAGAATTTGATATTGATTTTCAAAATCATTTATTAAAAAATATATTGCATCAAGTATTATTAATATTTTTGTATATTAATTTTAAAATTATGGATATAAAATTTTATAAATATCATGGTACCGGCAACGATTTTATACTCGTTGATAATAGAAAGAATTCTTATTCACTGAATTCGAACCAAATAAAAAGACTTTGTGATAGAAATTTTGGAATTGGCGCAGATGGTCTGATACTGTTAAGAAATGATAAAGATTACGATTTTTTTATGGAATATTACAATTCTGATGGTCATGAATCGTCGATGTGTGGAAATGGCGGGAGATGTATTGTGCAATTTGCAAAAGATTTGAAAATAATTTCAAAAGAAGCAGAATTTGGGGCAATTGATGGAATTCATACAGCATTTATTATGGACAATGGTTTTGTGAATTTGAAAATGATAGATGTAAAGAACATTGAAATTGGGGATAATTTTTATTATTTAGATACTGGTTCTCCGCATTATGTAGCATTCAGAGACAATATAAAATCTATAAATGTTTTGAATGTGGCAAGAGAGATTAGATATAATAGTAGATTTAATGATGAAGGAACAAATGTAAATTTTGTTGAGATAATAAAGGATACAATTTTTGTAAGAACCTATGAAAGAGGAGTAGAAAACGAAACCTTATCGTGTGGTACAGGAGCAGTTGCTTCAGCAATTTGTGTTCAGATAAAAATGAATGTTGATTCTAATAAATTGGAAATTAATACATTAGGCGGTCTTTTAAAAGTTGAGTTTAAGAAAAATCCCAACAATGAATTTAATAATATTTGGCTTTCAGGTGAAGCCAAATTTGTATTTAAAGGAAATATTAGAGTTTGAAATATCAATTATTATATTCTGAATAAAAGATACTGCTCAAAAGCTTTAACTTTTAATTAATTATACAATTTACGAGGAATAGCAATTGTTTTGGACAATTTTTGATACTCAAATTTAAAAGCTAAAAATAGTTAAAACTACTAAGAGCCTGATTTACAGAACAATATAAAATTGATGATATTTATAAATATTTTTTATAGAAAATAATTATTTTAATATTTTTGACAAGTGAATAATAAATAAAAATTGATATGGACGAAGTATTTGATAAAAGAGAAGGAAAAGAAAGAAATGATCGTACCGAGATTTATTCAAAAGTAGTAAGAGCCGGAAAACGCACATATTTTTTTGATGTGAAAGCAACTCGTTCAGGCGAATATTATTTAACTCTGACTGAAAGCAAGAAAAAGTTTGACCACGAAGGAAATTTCCATTTCGAAAAACACAAAATATTTCTGTATAAAGAAGATTTTGAGAACTTTGAAGAGGGACTTATTGATACAATTAGCTTTGTGAAAAAATCTCAAAGTGAAGAATAAAATCTATAAACAGGATGGATTGCAAATAATACTTGTTTATCCATTTTAATATTTCAAGAATTATTGAATTTAATAATTTCATATGAAATGAATTCTATTTTCAACAAAAAATCCTGATATTTTTCTATCAGGATTTTTTGTTTTGGGTTAACTAATTGATTATTGCTTTTATTCTTTTTCTCGTGGTTCAACTTTTTTGTATGTAATTTTCATAGAAAATGACTCTTCGTTTTGCTGAACAACTATTTCTGATTCAGTTGCTTCTATCAATTTATATTTGCTTGTAGCATCTGAGCTTTTATTAAATCTGTCAAAATAAGGACCGTAAGGACTGCAATATATAGATAAGTAGCTATCAGGACCATCCTTTCCATCTATATATCCTGGGGCTCCTTCTTGTCCGGGATTTCTCCAAATTTCGTAACCAACTTCCCAGGCATAAAGATTTAAAGCAAAACCATCCCAAAATGAACCTTCGTAATATAAATCATAGTATCCAGATTGAGCATGGTAGTTTCTTCCCCAAACAAAAACCTCGGGGATTGCATAAGTTCCTGCATCAATGTATGATGGCTGATCGTATTCCCAGTCTAAAGAAATATAAGCTTCTCCTGGGCGGCCATCTCTGCCTCTTTCGCACGAGCTTAAACTCATTGACGTGAAAATTAGTAATAGAAATCCAAATAGTAAATATTTTTTGAATTTCGTGCTGGGTTGATAATTTGACTTTTTCATGGTTTTTAAAATTTAAAATAAAAAATATGAAAGCCTTGATTTCAATTTGTGTGCCAAAAAGAATGATTTGAAAAATTTTGAGATGAAAAGTTGTGAAGATGCGAGGATCTTGAATTGTGAAATTTGCAGATAATATTTTAATTTCTTTTACTTTTGCAGTTTTTTTACTGAATAGTAAAATTTTATGAACAATCAAGAAATCAGAGAATTACTAATAAAAGAGTGTCTAAAAATTGTGGATACTACTGTAGAAAATGCAAAACTTGCTGTAGAAGATACACAAAAGATGGCAAATGAATATGGACAACCAAAAGACAGGTACGATTCGTACAGGATGCAATTGTTGCGAAAACGGGATTTGCATGCCCAACAGCTTCAGAAAGCAATTTTTGAAAAAAGTGTTATTCAGAAAATTGAAAAGTCTCAAAAAAGCACTAAAATTGCCTTTGGATCGGTAATTATTACTTCAATGCAAAAACTGTTTGTATCCATTGGATTGGGAAAAATTGGTATAGATAATGATCAATATTTCGCTATTTCTGTAAATAGTCCCATTTTCAAGCAATTGAAAAATAAAACTAAAGGCGATAGTTTTCATATTAATAATAAGGAAGTTAAAATACTTGAAGTTTTTTAATCAATTCTAATAAGTTTTTTGCAAACATGAAAACAGATATCTACAATTATAAAAATATTTCAACAGAGGATTACTACTATTCGCTTCCATCAGAACGAATTGCAAAATTTCCATTAGCCAAAAGAGACCAGTCGAAATTGTTAGTTTATAAAAATGAAAATATCTATCACGACCGATTTTTCAACATTACAAAATTTATAGAAAAAGATAGTTTAATTGTTCTTAATAATACAAAAGTTATTCAGGCTCGATTGAATTTTCGGAAGGAAACCGGAGCAAAAATTGAGATATTTTGTTTAGAGCCTTATAAACCAAGTGATTATGAATTTTGTTTGAATCAAACCAAAAAATGCGAATGGAAATGTACGGTTGGAAATTTGCGAAAATGGAAAAATGAAATTCTTTTGAAGACTTTTTCAATTGAAAATGAAGATATTAAACTTTCAGCAAAATTATTGAAAAGGCAAACTGAATATCAAATTGTCGAATTTAGCTGGAAGAATGAGAAAATTTCGTTTGCAGAAATTCTTGAAACTTTGGGTGAGACTCCTATCCCACCCTATCTGAACAGGAATGCTGTGGAGAATGATAAAAAAAACTATCAAACTATATATTCAAAACCGGAAGGCTCTGTTGCGGCTCCAACTGCCGGTTTGCATTTTACTGAACCAGTATTTCTGGGAATTAGCAAGAAACAGATAAAAATTGAAGAGTTGACTTTACATGTTGGCGCCGGGACTTTTCGTCCTGTGAAAGCCAAAACAATTGGTGAACATGAAATGCATACCGAAACTATTTTTGTTTCAAAGAAATTAATAAACTCCTTGATTTCGAAACTTGGGAAAATTGTGGCTGTTGGCACTACATCGCTACGTACGCTTGAAACTATCTATTGGCTTGGTGTGAAAATTATGGATACAAATGTCTTCAAAGAGTGTAGTTTTGAGATTTCCCAATGGGAGTCGTATAATTTGCCTCAAAATATAGAAACAAATGAATCGCTGCAAACCGTAGTTAAATATATGGAAACCAATGGTGTTGAAACTATTGAATGCAAAACTCAAATAATAATTGTGCCCGGCTACAAATTTCGAATTGTCAATAGCTTAATCACAAATTTCCATATGCCAAAAAGCACTTTGTTGCTGTTGATTGCAGCTTTTATTGGAAATGACTGGAAAAAAGTTTATTCAAATGCATTAGAAAATGATTATAGATTTTTGAGCTATGGAGATAGTTCGATTCTGATTCGAGGGAACTTCTAAAAATGCAAACTCCTAGTGTCATGTCAAGCATAATCTTTCAGCCCAAGTTTTGTTCTTCTCCAGTTTTGCTTTATAAAAAAATGACTCACTTAGCTTCGGCTATGCTTACTTTTTTTTATTTCGTAAAACAGAAAAATAATTGCAACTTAACCGAAACTTTATGCTTGACATGACACTAGGTTATTTCAAAATTTTAAGATGCTCATTTACAAAAGTAAACTCCGCTATTAAAATTTTTTACGCCTTGAATTTTACTATTTTTAGAACTCCTCTTGAGATTAATTGTAAGAATAAATGAAACAATTTATAGCTTAATTCATTTCCATTTCAATAACTTCATATTCTACCAGTAATTCAACGATATCAAGAATTTCAGAAGCGTGTTCTTTATCTATTTCGGCTTTTTTAATTATGTCATAAATACTTTGGGTTTCTGCACTGGGAAAAGGTAAATTATAAAGAAAATTTCCCTGAGCAATTGTCAAACTGATTTTTCGCTCTTTAGGTTGTCGTCCGGTTCCAATCCAAATTGCTACGCTGCTAAAATATTGACTATTGCGGGCTAATGAAAATCTGGCACCGGCATTTTTCTTTTCTCGAATTTTTTTCTCAAAGCCATTTAATAATTGATTTTTTTCGAATAGTGTATCAAGATCGATTTCCATTGTTATTTTTCGTCTCTTTAGAGAATATCTAAAATATGGACGCTTTTTTTCGTAAACTTCCTCTTTCTCTAAAATCCCAACAATTGTCATGGCTTCCATAAAATCCTGAACAGTACGAATATGGAGATTTAATCGTGAGGCTGCTTCAGAAGATGAGATATTGCGATAATTAACCAATAATTTAAATAGTGGTTCCGCATGTTCCTTCGATATGAATGATCCTAATATTGCTGCTTCTTTAAAATTCATTCTGTTCTTATTTTCTCTACTTTTATTTTTCTATTTCTATTTGTTTTATGCCTAAGTATATTTGTTTTGAGTTTTTATTCAATGAAAGGATTTAACTTAAGTGAATTAAATTTATCAATTATTCTAACAGCATTTCCGTTTTTGTGCAATTCGAAAAATTCTATAAACAATTGGCCTAATGATGCGCACAATTGATCGAAGGAGAAAACATCCTTGTATTTCAAATAATCGTTTTTGGTAATTAAAACTGCAACATTTCCTGATTTGTCAAATGAAACCCATGATTCGTCATCAAAACCTCTTTCAAGCCCAATTTGTTTAACATATGAACTACATAAAGAAAAAACAACTTTTTCTTCTTCAAAATAAGGCAAAGCGATTAGGTTTTTCTGCATAAATTCTGCAAAAGTTTTGATATGAAAGTCATTAGGTTCAATTTTCCCTAAAGATAAAGGACGTTCAGAAAATCCATTTTGCGTATCGTTTACAGGCATAGCTGCCAACTCAAGAATTTCTCTTGTTCTCCACTTAGTTATTTTACTGAAAACAACATAAATTATTATTACACAAGCTATAATAACAGCAATAATGAATGGCAAATAGTCTTCTTTTGGACTATTAATTCCTATGATTGAAATTTCTCCGGCAAAAATTGTTATTAATAAAAATGCCAATGCCATCCATAAAAAACCGGTATTTTTTGTCCTGAAATACATATTTATTTGAATTAGCAAAACAAGAAATTCCAATAAGGCAATAAATCCAAACATTAATTTTACACCACCAATTAAAAATGTAATAAGTAATATTGGGAAACAAAGTATTCCAAGTTTATGCTCAATATTCCATTCCGGTGGTTTCAATTTTCTTATAAAGTTCATAGTATTTGTTTTTAGCTAAAAATGTTGATTTTTAATGAATCAAGTCTATCAATTATCCTAAGCTCCTCGCCTTTCAAGAATAATTCAAAAAAATCTTTGAATAGATTCCCCATTGATTCACAAAGTTGATCGAAAGATAGATTTTCTTTATATTCTAAATAATCTTTCTTTGAAATATGGACTGTAACATTGCCCATGTAATCAAACAATATCCATGATTTATCTTTATAGTTATAATCGTTTGTATATAAAAATCTGAATTCCTGTCCCATTTTAATAGGTACAAATGCAATTTCATTTTCTTCATAGAATGGCAAAGCAATTTGATTGCTACGTAAAAATGAAGCAAATTCTAACAAATCGTGTTTAGAATAATTTAACTTTCCGGTCGGGTATGGTCGTTCTGTAAACCCATTGGAAGTTTCTTTTACTGCCATAGCAGCCAGCTCATAAACTTCCCTGCCTTTCCATTTTACTTTTCGAGTTATAGACAAATAAACGAGCCATATTAATAAAGCAAACATGCAAAATGCAAGAAATTTATTAAATGGTGTGAAATTTATTTTGTCAAGCCCTACATCAGAAATTGGAGCAAAGAAAAGAAATAGAGCAAATGTCAAAAGGTATATTGAGCTAATCAAATACGTTAGACTTCTTACTCTGTGATATGCTCGGAATTGAAACAGTGCATAAATTAAAATTATAAGCGCAAGTACCTTAAACCCAACATGAAACCCCCAAAAAATATTTGCTATTATAAAAAGTCCTAATGACACTATAGCCGGCATTAAACCAGCTATTGAATTGTTTGCTTTTAAATTTCTTCTATAATACATTATAATATGTTTAATTAATTATTAAAAATATCTTCTTTAGGTTTGTAAATGATATCTTATTATACATTCTTTTATCCTTTAACAGCCCATTTTACAAGATTCATAAATTTTGGCGGAGTTCCTTGCATCAGAATGCAGGTTCTAAAAATCCTTCCGCTTATCCATACAATTAGTGCGGTAAATAGAATTACCCCAAAAAGTCCGACTATTGGTTGCCAAACAGGAATATTCACGGGTGTTGCCATTCTAACAGTCATCAACATTGGTGTAAATGGAGGAATCAATGACATAGCTGTTGAAAATGCGCCTAAGGGAGCTTTCAACATTGGAAACATAACAAACATGGGAAGCAAAACCGGTAACATTGCTGGAAACTGCAACGACTGTGCATCTTTCGAATTGTCGCAAGCAGAACCAAGCGCAGCCATTAACGAGCCCACCATAATAATATTTAGTAGAAGGAAAGTGAAAAACCAGGGTAGTAAATCATATGGAATTGATTCTGAAAATCCCATTTGTGTGGCTGCAATTGCTCCACCAATTATATAAACACTTGAGCCAATTATCGATACTAAAATGCTTCCAAGAATTTTGCTCATCATAAACTGAAATGGAGTTACCGACCCAAGAATTACTTCTGCAATCCTTTCGGTTTTTTCTTCCATAACTGCACTCAGCAATGGTATGGTAAACATCATTACCATCATAAACATAATCATCATTAAAATATATGGTACAGCAACAGCTTCACCGATATTGCTTTTTTTGGCATCTTTCACGCTGCCGGTTTCTTCATTTATACTAAAAAGTCCCATACCTTCCATTTCTATCCAGTAAAAAAGGTCTTTCGATTGTTCAGCAGGAATATTTAAATCGACAACCCTAAGTTGTCTTAGCTGATTGTTTATGATTCTTGAAATCCAACTGCGAATATCGTCCATCATGGAATTTTCCGAATAATAATACATTCGGTATTTCTCTCTGTCGTCTCCCGGATGTAAAATTTCAGGGCCGATTTCAACAAAAGCATGTAATTTCTTTTTACTAACCCGTTCTGAGAGATCAAGTTTTTGTTGTTCAAGATTGTCTTTTTCAGGTTCAACAATCTCAATATTGTATGCAGGCCGTATTTTTTCTTTTGTGGTCTCATCGTAAATATTCTTATTTCTTTCTTCAGAAATTTGTTCGAGTGATTCGGCCATTATGCCTGAATGATCGATGACCACAATATTTTTATCTACAATATCAACTTTGTCTTCAAACAATTTGATAACAGCAAAACTACCACCCATAAAAATCGGTGCTATTATTAATCCTATCAAGAAGCTTTTTGTTCGTACTGCTGTTAAAAACTCACGTTTTGTTAGTATAAATATTTTACGCATTTTTTACCTCCTTTTCGTCCGGACTTGCAATCCTTATAAATATATCGTTTAATGATGGTTTTGTTGTTTCGAACTTTGATACTTTAGTTTTCGACAGAATTGTTCTAATCATCTCCTGAGTATCAGTTTCTTTTGAAACACGGATTTCTTGCATTTGTCCAAAATCCGTAATCTTTTCAATTCCGGGAATTTCTTTCAAAATTGATGATCCATTATCTGTGTGAATTCGTATGGTATCGGTTCCAAATTGGTCTTGAATTGAAGTTAAAGTACCATCTAATACTTTTTTTCCTTTATAAATCATAAAAATATAATCGCACATTTTTTCTGCAACATTCATGTCGTGAGTACTAAAAATAACTGTTGCACCTCTTGATTGAATATCCAAAATTGTGGTTCTTAAAATTTCAGAATTTACCGGATCCAGGCCACTAAAAGGTTCGTCAAGGATAATTATTTCAGGTTTGTCAATTATAGTAGCAATAAACTGAATTTTTTGACTCATCCCTTTACTCAGAGTTTCAACCTTTTTGTTTGCCCATTGCGAAAGGTCAAACTTTTCCAACCAATAATCAATCTCTTTTTTAATATTATCGGTATTTTTCAAATCTGCATGAAATTGCAGAACATCTTTGACTTTCATTTTTTTATATAGTCCACGTTCTTCGGGCAAATAGCCTATATTATCAAGTTTGCTACCCAAATATTCGTTTCCAAAAAGTTTGATGCTTCCACTATCAGGATATAAAATATTCATTATCATACGAATAGTGGTAGTTTTACCTGAACCATTTGGGCCAATAAAACCATAAATGCTCCCTTTTGGAACTTTCAAAGACAGATTGTCAACTGCCTTGTGCTTACCAAAAGTTTTGGTGATTTTTTCAAGTTCAATTGTGTACATTTTTATATAAATTAATTAGTTATTAAAATATCTATTTCAAACAAAACTCATTTACACTCTTTCAATCAACATTTTATATACTTCACAAATCATATACTATGCAAATATAGAAATAAACATATTTATATTCCAAATTTTTATGTTGCTTTTTTTTATTTTTTTTACTATAATTTTATTATCTCCTGTTTATCAGTATTTTAACAGTGAAAATAATTTTGATATATTTTCTAATGGAACTTCAAGAAAAAAATAGAAATGTTTGATACGCTCTGTAACAAAACAAAAAAGCCTGACAATCCGAATAGCTATCAGGATTGTCAGGCTTGAAAATAAAATAATCAAGTTCATCAAAGTTTAAAACTTTGATGAATTTTAGTTGCTATAGAATCATTCTACACTCATCATTTTTGTATCAGAAAAACCTTCAGAATTTAATCTATAAAAATAAACTCCCGATGGTAAATGTTTCCTTTCAAAAACAATCGTATGGTTTCCTGAACTAAGGTTTTGCGAATGAATAGTTTTGATTTTTTCACCAATCAGATTAAATAACTCTATTTCTACAAAAGCCTTTTCGGGAATGTAAAAACCTATTTCAGTTGTTTGAGAAAATGGATTTGGATTGTTTTGAAAAAGTTCAAAATTTGATATTCCTTGTTCGATATTCAATATTTTTTCAGCAACAGCTATTTTATTTGTTTCATAAAATTCATCACCTTCAAGCCAGGACTCAACTTTTACCACATCCACAGAATTTCCATTCCAAATTTGGATTATATAACTCTCCTCGCCTATCATTCCATCAATTTCCTGCGAATATTCATCATCACCCCAAATTGAAATTGCAAGGTTTTTAGCTGTGAAAACTGATGAACCAACAAGTTTTCCACTTTCACTAAAAATACCTATTTCTGAACCAATTGGAGGTTCTGTTTCCCATGCTGTTGCAGGAATTCCAAGAGTCATATTTGAGCCTGTGTTTAGAATTCTATTGAAATGCTGTGTTTGAGGAATTAATGCTTTAGATTTTGCGAGATTTATTGTATTTGCAGGATAAACTAAGGTATCGGCGTTTGACATCTTAATATTATAACCACTACCCGGTTGCATATCTCCAATAGCATTTATTCCAAATATTGGCCAATATACATCACCTAAACCATTTTTTACAATTATTATATTATTTTCAATCTCAAGCAGTAGATTTTCAATTGAGGCAGAAGACTGCCGTAAATAGCCCACAAGATTCCATGCAGCATGCAAATATATTGGGTGATTTTGAGGATTAACTATTGTACCATAAATTGTTAAAACAATTTGATTTTCAACCTTTACCATATATGCTTCACCAATTATCATATCTCCTATCGCATTTATGCTAAACAAGGGCCAATATACTGCCCCGGCTTCGTCTTTTACAATTATTAATTCAGATAATATTACTGAAAATACATCGGATACATTCGGGCTTGTTGGAACAATAAAAGTTGATATTAAGCTCCAACTATTCATTAGGTTAATGTCCTGCGAAGAAAATGAATCTATTACAGTTATATTAATTGTATCCGAATTAAAACATTGATTTTGATTTTCAACCAGAACTGAAATTGTATGAGTACCTACTCCATAAATTGATGCGTCAAACACTAAAGATTGTGTTGTTGTTCCATTATTCCACAAATAGCTTACAAAACCTGAATCAGCTTCCAAGATTAATGTCTCCGTGATGTATAAAGTTGTATCCATACCTAAATATATAACCGGCAAAGGAAAGACAGTAACAGATTGTGTTTCGGAATTTGTACAGCTATTTGTATCTGTAAATGTATATGTTATATCAAAAAATCCATCTAAGCCAGATGGTTCAAAGTCGTTTCCATTGATTCCACTTCCGCTAAAAGTTCCACCAACGGGCAAACCGGTCAATTGAACTGTAGGTTCATCAATGCAATATTCCGCAGCAAGTCCGGTAAAACTTACAAGCGGCAATGGAAATACCGTTACTGATTGTGTTTCGGAATTTATGCAGCCATTGGTATCTGTGTATGTATAGGTAATATCAAAGAATCCATCTCCGGCAGAAGGTTCAAAAGTATTTCCCGAAATTCCGCTTCCACTGAATATTCCACCAAGAGGTGAACCGGTCAATTGTACTGTAGGTTCATTGATGCAATATTCTAAAGCAAGACCGGTAAAACCTACCACCGGTAATGGAAAGACTGTAACAGATTGTGTTTCAAAACTTGTACATCCGTTTGTATCTGTAAATGTATATGTTATATCAAAAAATCCTTCTCCGGCAGACGGATCAAAATAGTTTCCATTGATTCCACTTCCGCTAAATGTTCCACCAATGGGCGAACCGGTCAATTGAACTGTAGGTTCATCGATGCAATATTCTAAAGCAAGACCGGTAAAACCTACCACCGGTAATGGAAAGACTGTAACAGATTGTGTTTCAAAACTTGTACATCCGTTTGTATCTGTAAATGTATATGTTATATCAAAAAATCCTTC